>NZ_JBIPJE010000052.1:0-181089 GCF_044005875.1 Pseudoalteromonas sp. XMcav1-K
CTAATAAAGGTGCTGAATTAATGTTAGAGGCAATATTACAGCAGCTCGATGTTCATCTTGGCGACTACCATCTAACACTTTCGCCAGGTCGTAATTTGCCGTACGTTAAACGAGCCAAGTTAGGGGCGTGGCAAAAGCTTAGCTTTCGACGTGGCAATTTAGATTTGACAGGTATTCTTGCAAAGTTACCAACAAAAATTCGTAATTTTCTGAAGCGCTATGGCATCGTAACAGAGGCCGATGTGGATGTTATTCTTAATGCCAGTGGTTTTGCCTATGGCGATCAGTGGCCAATGGCAGATCTGCGAAATACTGCTAAAGAAATTAAACGATTTAAAGCACTTGGCAAGCCTTATATTATATTACCTCAAGCATTAGGGCCTTTTCAGCGTGACGAGTTAAAAGAATTTGCTGAGGTGCTGATCAATGATACTGCCCTTACTTTTGCAAGAGACGATACTTCTTTTTCTGAATGTGAAAAATTAAATAAAAGCAATAAGTTGTTTCAAAGCCCTGACTTTACAGCACTACTTGAAGTGCAACAATTTAATACAACAGAGCAGAAGACCGTTTGTTTAATTCCTAACAATAAAGTGGTATCTAAATTTAATCATGCGAATGCCGAACAGCAAAAGAATGCGTATTATGATTTTTGGATTGATACCTCAAATTTTTTTATCGATAACGGTTTTTTTGTCAAAGTACTAAACCATGAAGGCAAAGAAGATAAAGATATTTGCAACGCAATATTAGAAGCTGTCAACAATGAACAAATAGCTTTGATAGACGGTTTAAACTCAACCGAAATTAAAGGCCTAATAGGAAGTTGTGATGCTGTCGTAAGTAGTCGGTTTCATGGCTGTGTAAGCGCTCTTTGTCAGGGTGTTCCATGCTTGGCTACTAGTTGGAGTCATAAATACGAAATGCTGTATGGGGAATATGGGCTATCTGAAAATGTCATTGACTTCGGACTTGAAAGACAAGAGTTAACAAATAAACTGAACCACTTTTTAAATGATTTGACTAATCAAACAAGTGTTTGTTTATTGCATGCAGAGCAAGTGAAAGAACAGAATAAAAAAATGTGGCAACAAGTTGTTGCAATCATCAAATCGTGATTTATCGACATAGGCTATGTGCCTTGATAAACTGCCAAGTCGAATTTATGGGAGTATTGAAATGAAAAAAATGCGTGGTTTTAGCTTGATGGAGCTAATGATTGTTTTGATTATTTTGGGTTTACTAGGCTCTTTAGTTGCTCCAAAGTTATTTTCTAAAGTGGGCTCATCAAAGAAGAAAGCAGCTGTAGCTCAGATGCAAATGTTTGAGGCCGCAATAGATACTTATCGTTTAGATGTCGGTTCAATTCCTGCAAATTTAGAAGAATTACGTGCAAGTGCAAAAAGAGGATGGGACGGCCCTTATTTACCTAAAGCAATCCCAATGGACCCTTGGGGTAATCCTTATGTATATGATGTACCAGGCTCAAATGGTAATCCCTATAGTATTAAAAGTTATGGTTTAGATGGGCAAGAAGGTGGAACTGACGAAAATGAGGATGTTATTCACCAATGATGAACTCAGTGGAAATTTTAATTGAGGATTTTTCAATTAGTTCGTCTGACATTGAAAAGGCGAAGTCCTTCCAAAAGCGTTATCCAGGAAGACTAGAGCAAATTCTTGTTAGTATGGGAAGTTTAACAGAAGATGATTTATGTCCTTTTTATGCAAAACTTCTAAACTATCAGAAATTTGACGAGACGATTTGGGGTGATTGGACAATTCCGGATATTGAATTTTCGATACATGAGAAATTAAAAGAGCTTGATTGTGTATTGTTGTCGACACTTGAGAATAACTGGACCGTTGCCTGTAAAGATCCACTATCTTTATCCCTAATTAGCTTATTAAATGATTCGGCGAAAGAGGTTGAACTATTTGTAGCAACCGAAGCGCAGTTACAAAGATTCTTTTTCGAAATTCAAAATGCGTCAAACATTTCGCAAGAAGAGGAAGAGCTTAGTGGTGATGAAGAAGCGCGTCTTAGGGAGCTTGCATCTGAAGCGCCTACCGTTAATTTACTAAATTCACTTATTACAAAAGCCCTTGCTCGAAATGCCTCAGATATGCATTTAGAGCCTCATAAAGGTCGCTTGAGAGTAAGATACCGTATAGATGGTGTATTGCATGAAGTTGAGTCACTGGCGCCAAAAATGCAACTACCGATCACGACACGTTTAAAAATCCTTTCGGGTATGGATATCGCGGAAAAGCGCCGTCCACAAGATGGTAAGATTGAGATGCGCGTTGCGAATCAAGAGCTTGATATACGCGTATCTGCTCTTCCTCTAAATGAAGGGGAAAGTGTTGTACTTCGTTTTCTACGTAAAGACTCTATTCGGTACGATATGTCAGTTTTAGGGTTGTCAGCGGACACGCAGAAGTTGATTGGACAAGATTTGAAAAAGACGACAGGTGTAATTTTACTTACCGGTCCTACAGGTTCAGGTAAAACCACAACCTTGTATACGTTTTTAAATGAACTTAACAATGAAGATGTTAAAATTATAACTTTAGAAGACCCTGTTGAATATCAACTCGAGGGGGTAAACCAAGTTCAGGTGAATAGCGAAATTGGTTTTGATTTTGCTGCAGGGTTGCGCTCAATTGTTCGTCAAGACCCTGACATAATAATGGTTGGTGAAATTCGAGATAAAGAGACTGCGCAAATAGCACTTCAATCAGCATTGACTGGTCACCTTGTTTTTAGCACTGTACATACTAATGATGCTGCAAGTGCGTACACGCGCTTATTAGACCTCGGAGTAGAAGAGTTTTTATTAAATGCAGCGCTTGTTTCAGTCGTTGCACAACGTCTGGCAAGACGACTGTGCCCGCATTGTGCTGCACCTGATGATAATCAAACAGAACTAATGGAAAATTACCCTTTAGCTCAAGTAGCCTCAAATGCTGGCATTACAGAGCTAAACATTAAAAAGGCGATTGGATGCGAGCATTGTAACAATACTGGATACAAAGGCCGTATTGCAATTAATGAATACCTTCGCTGTGATGATGAAATTAAAGCAATTTCGAAAGATGAGCAGTTTATACCTAAAGCACAGGCTCATAACTCTCACTTGAAACGTAGGAATTTGCTTGAAGATGGTTTTTACAAAGTAGTGACTGGTGTGACGACAATTGACGAAGTCTTAAGGGTTGCAGGTTAATGGAGTTTGATTACAGCGCGATAGATAAATCGGGAAGTCGTCACCAAGGTGTTATTAGTGCAACGTCAAAGTTAGAAGCTCAAAAAAAATTAGCAAAAGATGGCCTTACACCAATTTCTATCAAAGAGGTCTCTGAAGGCTTATCAATAGAGTCTCTTTTCGGTAACAAAGTATCTTTGGATCAACTTGAGTTTTTTACAAGTGAATTATCTTTGTTATTGGAAAGTGGTGTACGAGTGGACAAAGGGATCGATATTATACGTCAATCTAATGTTCACCCAGCGCTTACTCGGCTATTGAATCAAATTGCTACATCACTCAAAAAAGGTACTTCTTTAAGTGAAGCGTTTGCTCAGCATGAGGAATTGTTTGGTCCACTGTATGTTTCTTTAATTCGCATTGGTGAGTCATCAGGCAACTTGGCTCAGGTTTTAGCAAGACTATCAGCTGATTTAAAATTTCAAAAAGATCTTCGCTCTCAAATTGTGACTGCTCTCACGTATCCAAGCGTTATCTTCTTTGTCTGTATAATGGCTGTTTATTTTGTGCTGACGTTTATTGTTCCAAAAATGTCAGGGATTTTCACAGATCTTGAGCAGGCACCTTGGTATACCCAAATGATCATTAACGTTAGTAACTTTTTTATTGATTATCAGCTTTTTATCGTAGGCGGAGTTGTAGCAAGTTTGATTGCTCTTGTTTACGGACTAAAAAAACCAGAAGTGAAAGAGTGGTTTTATTTAACGGGTAGTAAAATTCCTGGAGTGAAAAGCATAATTCTAACATCCGAGCGAATTCGTTTTTCTCAGTCTATGGCTATGATGTTGGAAGCAGGACTTCAACTGGATGCTACATTATCTCTTTCGACTGGAACGCTTAAACATCCCGAATTAATTAGGGATGCACGGCTAGCGAGTAAGCAATTAAAATCAGGAAAACAGTTAAGCCAAGTGCTAGCTAAGACACGTATATTTTCAGACTTCTTTTTATCCATTATAAAAGTTGGTGAAGAAACGGGCAGGCTACCACGGGTTTTTTCAGAGGTCGCTAGTCGTTCACGTCAAGATTTGGAACAAGCCATTAAAAAGTTTACGACTTTGCTTGAGCCTTTGATGCTGATGTTCATGGGGGGCTTCGTTGGAGGGATAGTAATAACGATGTTAATGAGCATGGTATCAATAAACGATGTGGCATTTTAGTTTGCACAAAGGCTTCTCATTAATCGAGTTAATGGTGGTAATGGCAATTGTGGCAACACTATTGGCATTAACTGGCGGTCTGGTGGTTAAAAATGTAGATCAACAAGAGCGCTTAGTTGAAACTCAAAAAGTTAGACAAGTTTTTAAGTCGTTAAGCTATCAGGCGTACTATCGAGGCCAACCAATTACTATTCATGCATTGGACAAGCAATTGAAAATCTTAAGCAATGACAGCACAAAAGTGATCAATTTTGAGCAGCTTTCATTTGTGAAACAAAATTACCAAGTCAGTACAACGGCGATCATTACACCGAATAACGTTTTGCTAGAAGGTGAGCGTGGGAATATTTTATTAACATCTTTATTTGAGACGTTCAATACTGATGAAATGCGTTAAGGGTTTTACGCTCATAGAGGTACTGATAGCGGCAATTATACTATTTACTTCATTGGCGATAATTGCGGATATATTTAAAGGCTCAACATTACTTGCAAACAAAGCTTCTGAAACAGCTCGAATGTACCAAGTTCATCCTACTGCAATAAGTGCCATCAAGAGTCAGTTAAAAGATAAGGTTAAGGTAACTAAAGCTGCTGATGCAAATGGCCAAATTATTATTTTTGGGGTTGAGTACAACTGGCTAGCACAGCGAGTTGTATTTAATAGCCCGCCACCAGACTCTATTTCTGGCGTAGAATATCCAAATGTTTATGGGATATACGATGTAACAGTTGAAGCAAAGCTTGGGGATAAAATCCAAGACTTCACATTTAAGGCTGCAACATGGTGAAGCACAACAAAGGGTTTACATTAATTGAGTTAATGATAGCGAGTAGCTTACTGATGCTTGTTATGTACTCGGGGTATTTTGGTTATAGTTTGTATACTTCTAGTTGGCAAAAACGAACAGACTTATTTTGGCAGCAAACTCAAAAAGGCTTAGCATTTAATTCACTAGCACGTATGCTTGAGTCGATAAGTCCTTACGTGATCGAAAGCGACAATAATCAGCCTGCAATTTATTTTCACGCACAACGTGACTTTGCGATGTTTGTCACTGAATCTCCTATTTTTTCGGATACAAAATCGGTCGTAATGCTTTCATTTGAAACAATAAACGGGGTGCTCGCATTAACGTACAGAGAGAAAAATTTAGCTAACCAATTATTGTTAAAACAGTCCGATACTATGGATTGGCAACATAGGGTAATTCTTTTAGACAATTTAAAAAGTGGTCAATTTAAATACTTTGGTTTTGATTTACTTAGCAAAGCGGCAGGCTACTATGATGACCCACTAGCTGATGCAACAAATTTAGAAAACACAAAAGTATCACCCGAATGGTATGAATCTCACAAACTAGAAGTTGTTCGTACACTTCCTTTAAAGCTAGCAGTCATCATTGAACATGACGAAGGTGTACTTTCGAATTTTGAGATTGCTTTGCCTGAACACGCTCATCGTAAATTGTTTAGGTATTTGCGAGAGGATGCATGATGAGACGGAATTGCGGAATCGCGTTAGTTCAAGTGCTAATAATTTCAGTTATTTTAATTATGCTCAGCGTGTTTATTGGACAAACACTTAAGTCACAAATTAATGTTGCAAGAGATGTTCAAAAAGTACATCAGCTGAGACTAAAATTAGAGACGGCAGAAGCTTTGGTTTTTAACGCGTTGTTATCTAACTTTAACTATCAAAACAAGAAAAGTGACAATGACGTTGCAAGAATATGGAATTTTTATTTTGAGCCGTTTGAAGTTGAGGATATAACTATTCAAATTCAAGATTTAAGCGGTTTATATAGTCTAAATACATTTGACAGAAATCATTTAAAAAAACTATTTCAAGAGTTTGGAGTTGCTGAAAATAGAATAAATATATTTATTGACAGCCTGTTAGATTGGACAGATAAAGATGATAGCCTCAAGCCTTATGGCGCTGAAAAAGAATACTATCAAGGCTTATCAAAAGTAGGCCCTAGGAATGGTTACCTGCAATCAATTAATGAACTTCAGCATGTTAGAGAGAGTGATATTTTAACTGTTGAACAGTGGAATAAGTATTTTACCGTGGAACCAACGCCTTTTTTTAACCCAATGAATTCTCCCGAAGCCATTATTAAAGCGATTGCTTATGACGAAAGTGGAGCCAACCGAATTATTAAACAAAGGCGAGAAGGAAATTTAAGTAGGCGACAATTTGAGGAAATGTCTGGGATAGAGCAAGAGGGTTTTGTTTCATTCGCGAATGGATTTAAATTCAAAGTTGCGTTAACGGCAAGTGAAAATGGAATTATGTTACAAAAAAGCTTTATAATCGAACTCAAACGTCGTGATATTAATAACCCCGTAACGATTACCGATTTAGTGTGGAATAAGTTGTGAATATAGGTGCAGTGATTAAATCAGAGGCTATTAAAAAGCGCCTTGTTAAATCGATAGGTTACTATGCGGGTAGTATAGCGCCTTTATCTGATCAAGTTGATTTAAATAGTTTTAAACCAAAGCTGGTTATTGTTAGCAATAAGTACTGTGATGTTAAAACGATTACTTACCCAGCGATAGGTAAGAAAGAGTTGCTTGATATTTTAAAGTTAGATCGTGAAAGTTCCGCGCATGCAGTTACTCATGTCGTAATGAAAAACAGTGAGCAGGAAGGCTTTGATGTGCGCCGGACTGAGATTAGGGTAATTGACAGCGAAGTTCAAAACTCCGCATTGTGTTTAATTCCCGAATCTGAAATATTGGCAAACGCGGATACAAAAGGTTTGTTCAACTTAGCCACGCCTGTTGGTGAGATGTTTTTCTTGAATGTAGACCGTCCATTTTATTCTTATAAAACGAGATTAATGTCTACACCTGAATTATTTTGTTTGAGTGTTGGCGTAAATAATGAGGATGTACAAACAAACATTGCAGGTTGTGACTACTTAAAGTTCATATTTGATACATTACTTACAATACCATTCGATAAATTAGTAAAAGTATGTCACTTCGAAGTTAAAAAACATATACCCCTTACACAATTACATTCGTTGTATATAGCACCATTGGCAGCAGTTACGCTGTTGTATAGTGTAATTTACGGCTACACCCTGTTTAAAGTTGACCAGTTAGAGCAACACGTTAAAAGTTATGGTGACGATGTTTCTTCATTACTAAACCGAAAAGCAGTTATTGACTTTAACAGCGAATTTATTGATGTAGTCAACAAGCGCATTGTTTCTGCTCCGTTAGTTCATTCTGACTGGAATTTAGTGCATGAAGCAATTAATGCAGGAATGGATTTACAGCAATTTTCAAAGAGAGATGGCATTGTTACGCTGCGTGGTATGTCTGATAATGCTTCGAATGTATTAAAGCATGTGAGCAGTTTAGAGTATGTTGAAAGCGCAGAGTTTTTTGGTACTGTACGTAAGTCGCGTCAACGAGATTATAGTGTGATTCATGTTAGGTTAAAAAGCTAAAATGCAAGAAGTATTAAAAAAATATAAACATTATCTCATTATTTTGGTTGCGCTACTTGTTGCAAATGAAATTACAGTTCCATTGTATGAAGCGATAACAGTTGAGCAACAGAAATTATTTCTTACAACTAAGCGCGTAGCAAAAACAGAGGCTGTGATTGCTCAAACGAATGCAATCGAGATGAATGAAGTTAAGGTGATGGTAGCAAAGAAAAAGGCCGATTCGCTTTTCTTTAAAGCTGAATCAGAATCGCAATTAAAGCTGTTGGCACAGGAAAAAATTGAATCAATACTAGCGCAATCTGGATGTGAGTTTAGTGCCATTACCTGGAAAGGTAATCAACCACTGAATGAAGAGATTAGTGAATGGCGAATTGAAGTACGATACAACGCTAATCCGAGTTGTATCATTAGTGCTACCAGAAATATTGAAGCAGCTACACCTGTTATTCGTATTGGTGATTATATCTACGGCGGTAAAAAAATAAACTCGCGACCAAATGAACAGTTAAGAGGTACTCTAGAATTGAAACTGTGGCAGTCAAAGGTAGTTTTATGAAGATCTTTATTCTGATAGTGACTCTTGTATCTTGTTATATCGCAATTAATGATATTTTGCCTGAAGATGCTGCTAAAGAAGAAGTAAGGGAGGTGTCGATAGACACTGAACTTGCTAAGTTAGCATCTTTGCCAGAAGAGTTAGCGCTAGAAAGGTCTTGGAAAGAGGCTAAAAAAAAGTTCGATAAAGAGCTTGAAGAAAGAAGAAACCCCAAACCGCAAGCTAAACCAACAGTCAGTAAGCCTAAAACCAAGGTGCCGACTTTAAATATAAATGGTATTGAATATAGTTTACTTGCGGTGGTAAATGCAGGTATGACTCCTTATATACTACTAAAATCTCCGAGTCATCCACTTAAAAAGGTTGAAATTAATATGGATATTGCACCAAGTGTAAAATTAAAAGAAGTGCATAATGACCGTATTTTTGTTGCAGTGGGAGAGAGTGTGAAAGAATTTAAATTATTTGAGCGTAAAAAATCATGAATCCAGTTTCAGTCAAAAAAAGCTTAGTATCACTAGCTGTGTTATTTGCATTGTCAGGGTGTGCATTAACCAATCCTAATGCAGGGTTACAGCAGCAGAAAACAGAAATTGGAAAATCGTATCTAGCGTCAAACGATACTGAAAATACAGAAGCAGTCATTACAACAGAGCCTACTGAGCGAACAGGTGGTACTGAGGTGCTTTATAGACTAAGCGACAATGATAAAGATGTTACGCTTGGTGTTGATTTGGCAGCTCGGTTTGGCAATAAAAAACAATTTCATATTTCGGCAAATGCACTACCTGTGAACGACTTTATAAACTATGTTTTTGGCGAAACATTAAACGTCTCTTATTTAGTTGATCCACAGGTGAAAGTTCTAACTTCACCCGTCACATTAAATTTAAATGAACAAGTTACCGGTGCAAAACTGTTCTCCTTGGCACAGCAGGTGTTATCGCAAAATAAAATAGATGTTTCATTTAGTGATGGTATTTATTACTTACATATGTTGACCGATGGTGCGCAAAGTAGTATCGCTTTTGGTTTTGGTAGAACGCAAAGTAGTGTTCCTAATGTATCAGGCCAAGTCATGCAGTTAGCTAAGTTAGATTTTGATTTGAGCACGTCGTTACGAAGGGTGATTCAAGATTTGACAGGAGTTGAAGTGGGACATGACCGAGGTCAGTCACTGGTTACGTTAAAAGGTGATAAAGAGAAAGTACAGCGTGCGCTATCCTTGTTGGTTATGTTTGATAGTTCTATGATCTACAATAAGTCTTCGGCGTTATTGACATTTCAATACATTGACAGCAGAACGTTCATTGAACAAGCGAAAGCGATTTTATCTGAAGAAGGTATAGTTGTTGGTGAGGGGTTGCGAGCAAGCAAAAATGTAGCGTTTATCCCGATAGAGCATCTAGGCAAAGTTGCTGTATTTGCAAATTCTGACGAGATTATTGATAGAGTTGCTTATTGGAGAAATACCTTAGACAAACCCGCAACAGGAACTGATCAGAGCTTCTTTATCTATCATCCTAAGTTTGCGCGAGCGATGGATTTGGGTGCCAGTTTAGCCCCCTTAATCGGTGGCTCTGCACCGGCGGGCGCTGCAAGAGAGGAAAGGACATCTGCGAGCGACAGAAGTCAAGGTACCTCTTCAAACAAGGCAAAGGCAGCGAGTAAAACCACATCAATAGAAGGTGATAATATCCGCTTGGTAGTTGATGATAGAACGAATTCCTTAATTTTTTATGGTGAAGGCCGCTTTTATCAAGAGTTGCAACCAATCATCAAACAGCTAGATATCATGCCAAAGCAAGTAATGCTTGAAGTAATTATTGCTGAGGTAAAGTTAACAGGGAGCTTTTCAAAAGGCGTTGAGTATGCCATTAAAAATGGTTCTTCCGGTAATAAAACAAACACAGTTTCCTTTAGTGGAGAAAGCGGTTTTTCCTATTCAATAGTTGGCTTAAACGGTAACTTTTCTGTTAACCTCAATCAAAAAGATGGGTTAGTTAATGTTTTATCTCGTCCAACATTGTTAGTTCGTGACGGAGTATCAGCAAATATTAGTGTTGGTGACAATATTCCGACTATTGGCAGTACTACTAGTGACCCGATTAGTGGTGATAGAGAAACAACACAAATAGAATATAGAAAAACAGGTGTCGATTTAACGGTAGTACCAACGGTAAATGCGCAAGGTACGATTATTATGGAGATTCAGCAAGATATCTCGAATGAGTCACCTGATGGTTCAAGTATAAACGGAAGCCCTTCTATTTTTGAACGAACTATTTCAACAGAGGTTGTGGCTGGTGACGGTCAAACCGTGATACTTGGTGGCTTAATTAGCGAGAATAACTCCACGAATTCGAATTCAGTCCCTTTACTGGGTAGTATTCCTGTTTTAGGGCACTTATTTAGAACGGACTCAGACAATCAAGATAAAACAGAGTTGGTTGTTTTAGTTACACCTAAAATCGTGCATAACCTAGAAGATTGGAATCGCGTAAAGTCATCTTTCTTGAGTGGTTTAGAGAATGTTAGCTTTTAACAAAAAATCTACATAAATACTTGAAAAAGTATCAATCTCGGGTTAACTTTTGCTGGCTTACTAGTTTATTAAATTTTCGTGATTGTGCTTGGTTAACAAACTTGTCATAATCGCGGTATAAAATGGAATTAAAGTTGTAATAAGCTATTTTTCTAAAAATAACAAGATGTAAGTACAGTAAGTCGTTAGAAATGATGAGATGTTATTTATTTTGTGTAAAAATAATACGTTAAATCATTAAAATAATAACTCTATGACTTGACAATATGGGTTTGAGCCCTTAAATTGCAAGGATTCGGTAAACTCCTTGCCGAATCCTTAAAGTTCTTGGTTTAGAGCAACTCCGCTTTAGACCAGTTTCATGAAACTTGGAGAATGGAAATAATGAAATTTTACAAAAAGGCGTTACTAGCTACTGCTATCGCTACTTCATTCGGCGCTAGCGCTGCATCAATCAGCACTTCTAACGTGCTAAAACTTTCTAAAGAAGGTATTGCTGCTGGTGTTGATGCTGGTAACCAACAGTTATCTTTCGACGTTATCGTTGATAAAAACCACCCTGCGGCTTCACGTATTACGTTAACTTTTGATGACGCTGTACGTTTAGGTGATCTGTCAGCTTGTACTGGTGATGTTGTAACAGACCCAGCTTCAGGTAATGGTGTATGTGGTGCAGCAGCTCCGGCGACTTCTGTAGATGATGCGGTTGTTACTTTCGACTACGGTACAGGTTCATTTACGTTTGATAACGTATCTGTTACTAAGTATGATGAGAAAAAAGGCACTGTAGACTCTATCTCTTTCGACGTTAACTTAGGTAACCCGTTAATCGCTGACTCTGCATTCCGCGTTATCATCGGTTCAAACGACGACAAAACAACTCCTCCGTCAACTGGTAGCTCACTTGCTGTTGTTCTTGGCGAAACTTACGTAAACTACTCTTCAGTGCAAGCTGACCTTGAAACGCCAATCGAAACTGGTATGGGTAAAATTGCAGAAGAAACTACTCAGTTTGGTTTTGAAGTAAGCACTAAGTTCGACGGTATTATCGACCGTGATGACCTTACTACTTTCGTAGACGGTTCAACTGATAAGTCAGTATGGACGTTCACTAACGATGAAACTCTTGGTGCAGCTCTTCTTGTTACTGATGCAGATATCGTTTACTCAGGTAACTTTAAAACAGTTGTAAACTCTGAGCTAACAGCGTCTACTCTTAAAATTAATACTGGTACTCCTGCTTCTGCTCCTGCAACAGTTGTAATGAGCACAGGTACTACTCCAGTAGCTGTTGGCGTTAAGCACGACTTATTTGGTGCGCTTGTTGCCGGTAAAACATCTTACACAGGTACAATCGACTTTACACGTGTTGCTGCTTCTACAGACGCAATTCCTGTAACTACTCCAACTGAAGTTTCTGTTACTATCGATGCTTCTAACTACAAAGTTAAAGCAGCTGACTTCCAAGACGTTATCTTCTCAGAAGTTGCAGGTGGTGAGTGGAAGATTGATGCAACTATCATCAACGTTCCTTACTACGTAGTTAACCACGCGGATACTCAGTCAAACATCCACATGGCTAACGAAGCTGACGAAGTTGCAGATGTTATCATCTCAGCTATCGATGACATGGGTAACGAGTACGGTCCAGTTGACCTAGGTATCGACCTAGCTGGTAACACTGTAACTAAAGTTAAGCCTAAGCAAATCAAAGAAGCACTAGGTATCGACGACACTACAGTTCTTAAGTTAAGCGTTACTTTCAACATTGATGCATACGCTCAAGACGTTGCTGCATACGCGTTCTCGCAAAACAGCCAAGGTCGTTCTGAAGTTTCTAACTCTCAGTACAAAGTTGACGGTAAAATCGTTAAGACTAAATCAGCACTTTAATTTCTAATTAATATTGCTAATATAAACCCGGCCTAGTGCCGGGTTTATTTTTTAGGAGATAAAATGAAAAAAATACTAGCTACCACAATTGGTGCCTTATTTTCCTTTAATGTGTTAGCGAATGCATGTTTAGTTAATGTTGAGTTTGTTAATCCCCCCCAAGTTAAGCATGAGAACCATAAAGTAAACGAAAATGTGTCTCTTGATATGTCTCAGCAATTAGATATTCAAACGTTTGGTAATATAAATGTAGCAACTAATGTAACTTGCCAAAAACTTAATGGCGCACAGTATAGCGGCAGTGAACAAGAGTGGAATAACTTTATCGGCACAGCTAGAAAAGGGTTGTTAGCAACGGGGCATAAAGATTTAAAGATTACATTGTTTCCAAATGATAATGCCTTATTTAACGATAAGCACCAATCTCTGGAATATCGTTTTTCTGGTGAAAGGTCTGGAAATAAACAGATAATTTATAATTTGGCTGTACTAAATAAAACTCAAAATACCCTCTATGTTTTTGCTGTTAGCGGCCATGAAAACGCAAAAAAAGAAATAGAAGAAGAGTTTTTAAGATTAAAATCAACCATTCAATTTCCGCTATAAACAATGGGCAAGCAGCCCATTATTTATAGCCTGTTGTTATCGATAGCTTTCAAATAAACTAATGTGCATCTCTGTTAATGTTAGGAGCGCATCGAGTTGTATTTTTGGAAGTTGACTGTCGTTGAGTAAGTCTTTTACCTTTTTCCAATGGATTAGGTTAGCGGTACGCACTTGTGAAATAAGTTGATCCACCAGATCATTAACCTGCGTAGTATTAAATTCAACCCCTTCTATGTTTACGTGTTTTTGGAATATATGTGTTAATACTCGGATAAGTGAGTTTTTGTTTTTGTATTCAGGAAAAATTATGCGCGAGATGGCTAAGCTATTTTCATTTTTTTCAATGTATTCGGGATAAAGCGCTTTCAAATCTTTTATATTTTCATCTACTAGATTGTTGGACTTAACATTTGGAGCATTATCTATAAAAACAGCTAATCCGTTCGACAGCGTAGCATTGAGTGGTATAGATAAAGCTTTCATCGACGAACTATCTATGTACCCGTAAACAAAGTAGCTGGTAAGGGGATCGTTATGATTATATTTCACACATAGTTGATTGTTGTTATCTGTATAGCTGTTAACCTGAATTGCTTGTTCTTTATATGCTGGCTTATAACCGGGAGCGCTTGAGTGATGATTGAGTAAATCTATAATCCCCAGCAGTCCTCTAACATCTCCATTTGCCGGAATTTTGGCTTGTTTAAGGTGTTTTTGTTCATAATTAAACTTCCTTGAGTCTAAAAATGTTTTCAGGATGAGTTCATCACTTTCTAGCTCTATCAACTTGGTAAAAGAGTGGCTCTTACTAATAGAAAGTGTAAGTTGTTTTAACGCGGGATGACTTAAATCAAGGTTAGCTATTGGGTTAACCTTTCTCCAGAAACTTATTTTATTTGTTAGATTGTAAAGTGAAATGAAAAGTCGCATTAACTCATTCGCGCTAGGATTTACTTGTTGCTCTTTTGGCGATGCTAACAATGTATTCTTATCTAACGAAATATTATAGTCAGATAATAATGGAGCCGCTTTTAAGGGAACAGATATTGCGACCTCATCAGATGACGCTGCATCGGAGTTAGTTAACTTAACACTTAATTCACCATTTTTCTCAATAAGCGATACTCCCTCAATAAACTTACCACCTAAAGCAATCGTTTTTTTACATATCTCAGTTAACACATGGTGCACGTCGGATGATGAGGTCTCAATATGCGGAAAAGCATAGCCTGAAGAGGTGTTTTTCGTGATATTTTTTGGTTTCTTAAGCTTTTCTACCCAATCTTGACTCCCAAAAGCTTTTTCTATGATTGAAATGTGTTTTTCGTATGCACAGGGTGTTAATTTTTGTTCGACTAGCTGTGTGATTATTATGAGTTTTTCGATAGCGTATTGCGATATGTTTTGATGCATCCTTGTCAATGTTTCCAGTGCATCACTATTTTTCTCCAAGCAAAGTTGTGCGATTGCTACAAAGCAGTATGCGTCTGAGTCATATCCAGAGACCGTTTTTAGTTTATCAGCATGAGTCTGCAAATGCTCAAACTCTTTTAGATTATAATAACACTTTATTAGGTTAGCTCTAGCTTCAAACGAGTGTGTGTTGGAGCCCAATGCAACTATTTGCTCTAAGTACTTAGCTGCTAATTTCCACTCTTTTACCTTAAGGTATGTAGAGGCTAAATTATTAATTGCATTTGTTTTTTCCGTTTTGTTTGAAGCTAGTGATAAACTTTGTTCAAACTTAATTGCAGCAAGCTTAAACTGCTTTTGCTCAGCTAAGCATACAGCTTCCAACTCAAGTGATGTATAAGTGGGGTTTGAAGTGTTTATTTTTTTTAGTATTGATTGGCTTTTAGCAAACTTTTTATTCTGAAAAAGTTGTATCGCTTTTTGTAATTTATTATCCATATTTACTCTTTCACATAGTTGTAATTTTCCATTTCAAATTGACACAAACTATCAAGTTTATTTTCGACTTTTGAAGATGAGAAATAATCTTCAAGTCTCATCTTTATTGAGGATTGTTCTTTTGTCAGGTTTGAATCTGTTTGATTACGTTTTTTAATGTCAAGCTTGACATTATATTGTTCAAGACAAGCTTGTTTAAACTTGTATAACTCTTCCAGTATGCCCACAACTTTAAATTGGTCAATATTTTCCCTAAAAAGTACTTGCTGAGACGCTGCGTCGTGTTCATCTTTAGGAAAGTAACCGGTTATGTATGATGTCTGCATATTGGCCATTTGCCAGCCTCTACGTCCAAACACTATTTCATTTGCTTCAGTGATTACATCTTGCGTTGAATTAGCATATGGAGGCATTGCAGATAAATTATTAGTCATTTTGTTGAATATGTAATTAGATTTAAAGCGCGCTTTTGGGTTGCGCAGCACAGTTATAAAGTCATACTTTTTTGAATAGTGTTTTAACAATTTGCTATTCACTGCAAGGTGGCCACTCACATAATTCCAATCTTGATTTAAATGGTAAAGTAATGCATCTTGTAGTGTATCTATGTGCAACTCGCTAAAATCGCAAGCATCAGTTAAGTTAGAGATTGAACGTTCAAACTTATATAAGCTTGTTGCAATTAAAGGTGAGCGGATAATTTTTCTTTCACCAGATTGTGCGAATTGTGAACGCATAGCGTTGTCTATAGAGATACCTCCACACTTGGCAAGGTGAATAAATGCAATGCGATTTTGCTGCTGTGATTTAGTAATTCTACTTATTTTGAGTTCGTACCCAGCGCTGTGTGCGACTTTTAAAATGCTGCTTTTTAATAAATTACGCATAAGGTTTGTTTTTTATTGAGAGTAATGAAATGCAATTAGGCACGCAGTGTATCATTGCTGCTGTCATCAAGTAAGCAAATGGGCGTGTTTGCCTAAATATGAATAATGAAATGAATCCTGCAAACGTGTAGCTCGCAACACTTGCGATCGCCGCTCCGATACCACCAAAGATTGGGATAAGCAGCAGATTCAATAAGATGTTTATGGTTGCACCTAAAAAGTGTGTCCAGAGGCTATATTTATAATTATTGGATAAGATTAACCACTTACTAAATATTGCTCTTTGGAATACGAAAATACAAGCCCAGATATGAATCGTTAATATTGATGCGCTTTGTTTGTAACTTGCACCAAACAAAAACTCAATGAGTGGTTCCGCAACTAAAGCCGTGGTTGATGCGATGACAATAGCACTTAAAAATAGTGCTGAAAGCAGCAATTTGCAATGTTTGTCATAGGTAGCTCTTTGCTTTGTGTAGTTATTTGTCAGTAAAGGGTTAAATGCATTGGCAAGTAATACGGGGAAAATATACCAAAACTCAGACAGTTTAGCTGCAACTGCATATTGAGCTGTTTGCTCCATACCAATCATTTGACTGAGCATTACTTGGTCTATCTTTAAGTATAAGATCATTGCAAATGAACTTAAAAACAACCACTTTGATTTATGAAAAAATCGTTTGATTGTTGGCGTATACGTTGTTCTGAAGTTTTGTTCTTGGTCTATGTTGTTGTTTGTGTAAATGAGCCAGTATGCTAACGCTATAAGTAGGTATTCACTACCTAAAATAAAGATAAGTGATGTTAAACTGCACTTATAAATAAGCGCGATTAAAAACATAAACTTAATAGTTATCCTAATAGTCACTCGATATGGCATTGTTTTCCATACCTGCTGTTGTGACATGAATAAATATTCGACAAGGTTAAAGATGTTGAACATCTGGAAAAACAATAAAATTGAGACCAATTTAAGCTCATAGGATGCCCCATAGACAAAAAAGCCAAGCACGATACCAACAAGTGCTGCGAATATGGCACCAAAAAGCCGTATCCGTAATGCAGCACAAAAATAAAAGTGTTTAGAATTCGGGTACTTTATAAAGTATTTTGAAGCTAAATTGTTCAACCCTAACGTGGTGAAGGGTAATAAAAGGCTTGCGAAGGCAAGGACAGATGAATATGTACCTACCAGTTTTATATCTAAATAACGCGTTAACAAAATAACTGTTATAAAATTTAAGGCCAGTAAGAGCCACTTTTCACAAAAAAGCAATATTGTATTAGTTATACTTTTTTTGAGGTCACTCATTAATCAAACTCAACATATTTGTTGTTAGAATAAATAGCTTTCTTCTCCATACCTTTTAATGCTGAGCAATAACCTGCCATTGTTGAATTGTAACTGCTTAACACTTCGGGTGTTATTGATATTCTTTTTATACTTTCTATATTTCTAACGAGATCGAATTGACCTGCTTGGCTTTGTTCCTTTCCGGATATAGACGTCATTAGATTGAACTCTACTTCGTTGCTAAACTTCAGATCTAACGTGTCAAATATACGTTTAAACTGATTTAATGGAGATGCTAAAAGTTCTTCATATATAATAGCCTTCCCCAATGCTAATTCATGAAATTTTCTTTCTATGAACCCTTGTAAAAAACCAATTTGGTAGAAAAAATCCTGTTTGACTAAGTCGGGCTCTAGGGTTAACAAATTAGATATCTCATTATCGGTGAACCGGGTTTCGAATTGGTTTGGCTTATCCCAACCAAGTGCTTCATAACTTTTGGCAATTGAAAAAGGGTGTCGGGTAAGGTAGACAAGCTTAATATCGAGTTGAGCAAGTTCCTCGATGATCAAAGGGTTAACTTCTTTTATGATAATAGGGAGCTTTACATTATTATTTTTCCACTGGGTTGGTTCTGGTACAGCAGAGTTCAAAAACGTTAGTTCGGTTGAAGAAGCCTTTTTTAGTAAACTGTAATACAAAGGCCAGTCCTCACACTTATTTCTGCTAAACACGGAAGCGCTCATTGATTTATGATAATAAAACGCAGTTGTTATTGGTTCTCTAAGGTATCTAGTATATTTGCCATGCCCTATGATTGAACCTACCCAGCTGGAGCCTGAACGCGGAAATGAAAGTAAATAAATAGGGGAAGAACATTGGTATCGTTTTTTAACTCTTAGGCTCAATGAGGGGGATTTAATAAAAAGTTTAGTTACAGATAAACATTTTTTTATTCTTTTAGGGAGGTATTGATAAAATTGTTTCAATTTGTAACCCAGAATTGTGATTGGTTTAGAATTAAAATCAAATTTTAACCTTATTTTCTTATTACAGAAAGCTTTGATGTACCACAACCTTTCTGCATTAGCTTAATTCTTTAAAGACTATGTATTATTGCTTATATGTTGCATAAGCGTGTATACTTTGCGCCGATTTTAGAGTGTTTAAGCGTTATTTTAAGGTAAATATGAGAGTTTGGATCGATCTTGTAAACTCGCCACATGTTATTTTCTTTTTACCCATTATTAAAAGGTTAGAGCAAAGTGGTATTGAGGTTGAGATCACGTACAGGGATTTTGCTCAAACAGCACAACTTGTAAAACAGCATACCTTAGGCGCCACCTTAATAGATGGGCATGGTGGTAAAAATAAACTGGCTAAAGTATTTAACCTAATTGTCAGAACAGTTTCACTTGTTCGTTATGCTAAAAGCAAAAAGTTCGACGTTGCACTTTCTCATAACTCTTACTTTCAATTAGCAGCAGCCAAACTACTAGGCATACCCAGCTTAACAAGCATGGATTTTGAAGGCCAGCCAGCAAATCATATAGCGTTTCGACTTGCTAGCATTGTCAGTTTACCTACTGCGTTTCCACAGCAAAGTGCATTAAAGTTTGGTGCTAAGCAAATTCGTCGTTACAGCGGTCTAAAAGAAGATATTTGTTTAGCTGACTTTCAAAAAACAGCAAATTATTCTTCAGTGATTCAAGAGGCATTTGCTCTTTCAGAGAATGAAATGCGTAAGCCGCTTGTCGTTGTAAGGCCTCCACCAACTCTTGCGCTTTATCATAATAACGATGAATCATTTTTTGATTTATGTCTAACACGCTTATGTGAAATAGATGTGACAGTGTTGGTGTTACCTCGTGTAGAATCACAAAAAGTAGCTTTAGAAAGCAAATTCCCTAATTTTAAGTTTTCGCAACGCGTATTAGATGGTCTTCAATTGGTTAATTGTGCTGACGCTGTTATTAGTGGTGGTGGTAGCATGAACAGAGAAGCCGCTTGTTTAAATACGCCAGCCTACACTTTGTTTTCGGGTGAATTACCAAACGTTGACAAACAGCTTGAGAAACAAGGGCTGTTGATTGCGTTAAATAATGAATTACAGATTAAGAATTTAGATATAAAGAAAAAAGAAACCGTTAGAAACGCTGCAAATCAACAGGCAATTTCTGACTTTATGTCACATATCAATGAATTAAAACAGGCAGGATAAAATGACAACAGCTTTTATTCACCAAACTGCTGAGGTAAGTCCAAAAGCGCAGTTGGCAGACAATGTAAAGGTTTGGAACTTAGTGCAAGTTCGTGAAAACGCGCAAATAGGTGAAAACACGATTCTGTCTAAAAATGTTTATGTTGATTTTGATGTTTCGATAGGTGCAAACGTTAAAATTCAAAACAACGTTTCTGTTTATAATGGCGTTACTATTGAAGATGACGTATTTGTTGGCCCTTCTGCAATTTTCACCAATGATTTTCGACCGCGTGCAGTAAACCCAGATTGGAAAGTAACACCAACACTAATTAAAAAAGGTGCGTCGATTGGTGCAGGTGCGACCTTGGTATGCGGCATTGAAATTGGTGAGTACGCTATGATTGGCTCAGGTGCTGTGGTTAATAAAACGATTCCGGCACATGCCCTAGTTGTTGGCAATCCAGCAAAAGTAGTTGGCTTTGTTTATAAAAATGGCGAGCGAGTGTTATCAGGCCACATCTCTAACGTTGATAAAGAAAAACAGTGTATTGAGTTTACCGAACCATCAACGCAAGAAGTATTATCTCTTCCTTTAAGTGCTATTAAAGTTTTACCAGTTTTTTAAATTATTAAGTGAGTTTTTTATGATAAATATGGCTAAGCCTGAAATGGGCGAAGAAGAAATTAATGCCGTTGTTGATGTGATGAAGTCGGGGATGATTGCAACAGGTGCAGTAGTAGCTGATTTTGAAAAAAAATTTGCAGATTACATTGGTATGCCTTTGGGGGCTGCTTCATGTAATGGTACAACCGCCTTACATATTGCTCTTTTAGCACTTGGTATTGGTGAGGGTGATAAAGTTTTAACAACCCCATTTACCTTTATTGCATCAAGTAATTCAATTCTATTTAATCGTTCCGTTCCTGTTTTTGTAGATATTGATCCGCAAACTTTTACATTAGATTTAGATAAGCTAGAAGCTTATCTAGAGTCTAATTATGACGAGTCAATTAAAGCCATTATGGTTGTTCATATCTTTGGCCTAGCATGTGATATGAACCGCTTGCAACAAATTGCTAAGAAATATAATTTAAAAGTTATTGAAGATTGTGCGCAAAGCCACGGTGCTTTAGTTAATGAACAAAAAGCTGGCAGCTTTGGTGATGCATCATGTTTTAGTTTCTACCCAACAAAAAATATGACAACGTCTGAAGGTGGTATTACATTATTTAAAGATGAAGCAGTTGCCGCACTTGGGCGTAAGTATTTAAACCATGGACGTGTTGATCAGTATGAGCATGATGTTTTGGGTTACAACTATCGCATGACCAATATTGCAGCCGCCATTGGTTTGGAGCAGCTTAAAAAGCTAGACGGTATGAACGATGTGCGTCGTCGAAATGCGGCTATATATAATAAAGAGCTTGCAGGTAACCCGTTTATTAAAACACCATTAGAACCAAACGGATTTAAACATGTATATCATCAATATACAGTTGTAATTGAAGGTGTTGAACGAGCTGAAGTGCAGGCTTTATTGGCTGAAAATCAGATTGGTTCAGCTATTGTTTATCCATTTAGTATCACTGAGCAAGTCTTCTACAATGATAAAAGCGTTAATGTGGGTGATGAAAATGCTCGCGCTTTATCAAGAAAAGTCTTATCATTACCTGTTCACCCTGCACTTTCAGAAGAAGAAGTATTAAAAGTTTGTAGTGTATTAAATACCCTAGCAAAACAGGTATAAGAAAATGAATTCACCTAAAAAAACAGTTCGCATTGGTGTTGCTGGCGCAGGCTCAATGGGCCGCAACCACGTGCGAGTAGCAGTTGCTAACCCACTTGTTGAATGTATTGGTTTGTTTGATCCAAACGAACAACAAGGTAATAACGTTGCTAAAGAGTTTGGTTGTAAGTATTTTAACGATTTCCAAGCCTTTTTAGATCAAGTTGATGCTGTTGTTTTAGCTGCACCTACCACTTTACACTTTGAACTTGCCAAGCAAATTCTATTACAAGATAAGCATTGCCTGATTGAAAAGCCAATTACGGTAGAGATTTCTGAAGCGGAAGAATTAAAAGCGATAGCAGAAGAGCGCCATTTAACTTTGGCTGTTGGTCACGTAGAACGTTACAACCCTGTTTACCCTGAATTACAGAAAATTCTTGAAGACAAAGAGATTTTAGCTATCAAGGCGAATCGCTTATCTTATAACACTAGCCGTGCAAATGATGTTGACGTTGTTTTGGATTTAATGATTCATGACATTGATAATGTAAATTGCCTGGTGCCAGGTCAGTTAGAGCTAGTTGGTGCTGTTGGTGGTAACTTCTATACTAACAACTCAGACTATGTTACCGCAATTTTTAAAGGTGCAAATGGGGTTGTTTGTGATATTACGGCAAGTAAAGCATCACAGACAAAGCAGCGCACCATTTTAATTTCGTGTGAAAACTGCTTTATTAATGTCGATTTCTTACGAAAAGAAATTGAAGTGAATCGTTATGCTCAGGGTGCTTACGTGTCTTCAAATAGCGATATTAAATATAAGCAAGAAAGCTTAGTTGAACGTGTTTTTGTTCCTAATGTTGAGCCGCTAATGGCTGAGCATACTGATTTTGCAGAAGCGATTCTTTTTGGTAGAGCACCAAGAGTGACTGCACAAGATGGTATTGAGGCATTAAAAATTGCAATTGGAGTGCAAGCGCAATGCAAAAATTAGCAATTCGATTATGTGACATAATCTTTGCTTTTTTAGCTTTATCGTTGTTTTTCCCAGTATTGCTAGTGTTAGCAATACTGGTTGCGATTAAAATGGGGCGACCTGTTTTCTTTGCACAAAAAAGACTTGGTCTAGGTGGCAAGGTTATCACTATTTATAAGTTTCGCAGTATGCTAAACGAAGCCGTAGTCGATGACAGCGCCCTTGAAAAAGTTAATGAGTACACCATTAAGTATAAAAATGACCCAAGAATTACGCCTCTAGGTTTATTTTTACGAAAAACCAGCTTAGACGAGCTTCCACAACTGTGGAATGTGCTAGTTGGCGATATGTCGATTGTAGGCCCTCGTCCTTGGGTGCCTGAAGAATATGAAAAACTACCCAAGGAATGGTTTAAAAGATTAGATGCAAAACCAGGTATAACAGGACTGGCACAAATTAATGGTCGCAGTGATTTACCTATGGATGAAATTGTTGCCAATGATGTACTTTGGGTAAATAAACAGACTATTAAGCACTATATTTCACTTATTTTTAAAACCGTTACCTACACATTTAAAATGAAAAACGTTTATTAAATATGAATGTGTTAGTTGTATCAAATATGGGGCCAAAAAAGAGTGCCCCTGTTTTGGGTTTATTTGTTAATAATCAAGTAAAGCGTCTAAAGCATAAAATTAGTAATCTAGACTATTTTTATATGCGCTGGAATGGTGACTCGTTTTTTCACCGACTATTTAAATACCCGCTTTTTTTCTTTAGCTTTTTTATAGGGGTTGTTTTAAACCCTAAAAAAGTCGATTTAATTCATATTCATTATTATTACCCAACCATCTTATGTGCATGGCTGTATAAGTTATTACGCAATAAACACGTTAAGGTAGTCGTAACTTGTCATGGTGGTGATATTTATTGCTATGAAAACCCAAGTCAAACTTATAAAAAGCTGATAAGTATTGTTGATCATTGGATTTTCACCTCTAAGCGCTTACAGCAAAGTTTTTATGCTCAAAATATTACTTACTCTATTTTGAGCGCAGGTTTTGATGAATCGATTTATTTTCAACAACCAGAAATAGAGAAAAAATTTGATGCAGCTTTTGTTGGGTGCTTAGATCACAACAAAGGGACTGACCGCTTAGAAGCTTTAATTCAAGCATGTCCTGATAAGCAGTTTATTGTTATTGGTATGGGCCCGCATCTTGCGCACTTTTTAACACTTGCAAAAGCACACAATAACGTAACAGTAACAGGGGCGCTTGCCGCAAATGCCGTTGCTAATTATTTAAATCAAAGCCGAGTTTTAGTGAGTTTATCGCGTAATGAATCATTTGGCCTTGTTATGACAGAGGCGATGGCATGTGGCACGCCGGTTATTGCAACAAAAAATCATGGCTCAGAAGAGCAGTTAGCTGGTTCAGTATACTTAATTAATCAAGACAATGAATCTGAACTAGTTTCAACCTTTAGCAATGCACTTAATTCTGTTTTGTCTGCAGAGTCGAGTGAATATCAAAAGCTGTCTGAGAATGCTTTGGCTATTTCAAATAAATACAGATTAAAATCAGTCTGTATTGAAATAGAAGCGATTTATCGTGATTTGGTGGCTAAATCATGACTCATAAACAGTTAAGTGTGGGTATTTATATACCATCGAAAAACCGCCTAGAACTATTAAAAAAAGCGATAGACTCGGTGTTGTCGCAAAGCTATCAGAACTTTAAGATTTGTGTTGTTGATGATGGCTCAACAGACGGCACATTTGAGTATCTACGTAACTTAAATCACCCGAAAATCACTTTTATTCGAAATGATGAATCCATCGGTGCCTGTGCTTCACGTAATAAAGCAATTGCACACCTTGATACTGACTTAGTAACAGGTTTAGACGATGATGATGTGTTTTTACCAAGCCGTTTAGAAGACTTGTTGAAAGTATATGATGATAAATATGCTTTTGTTTGTAGTGGTTATTTTTGGGATTACGGCACTCACAAAAAGTCATTGTTTGCGAAGAATAAAGTCATATCACTATCTAATGCGTTAGATTTAAACCAGTGCTCTAATCAGATTCTAGTAAAAAGGGAACGTGTTTTAGCTGTTGATGGTTTTGATGCTAATTTACCAGCCCTGCAAGATCATGATTTATGGGTGCGTTTGATTGCAAAGTTTGGTGATGCATTTAGACTTGGTAAAGAGCTTTATATTGTAAATGATGATCGCGGTTTAGAGCGTATATCGTCCGTGCAAAATAAGTTGCGCGCGATTGATTTGTTTGAAAATAAACATAACTTGATAATGTCGAAACGAAATAGGGAGAACTTCTCTTTTTATCGCAAAAAAATAAAAGGCGATAAAATTTCGTTTTTAGAGCTCCTTACATCAAGTAAATACGGCTTATCTAATTTGAAAATGCGCCATGCATTTTCCCAATCATTAGAATCCCTTTCTAAACATCGATTGCAATATATGGCACATGGCAGAGTTGAAAGTGCCAAGCTAAACTGGCTTTTGACGATTTTTGCGCCGTTGTTAGCAACCGGTGGCCCAGGTGCTTCAAGGGTTATTTTACTTTCTTCGTGTATTTTCTTTTTAGGTGCAGGAAATACCGCCTCTTTTGGCAGTGACTTTTTTATTTTGATGTTACTAAACACGGCATTTAGTCAGAGCTTTGGTTTTTTTGTATTAAAGCAAGAGTATTTAGGTAGTTTTAAAAGTGTTGTTAAACAGTCCATGTTGGGGCTTTTAAGCTCAAGTGCTATTTTAGTCGGACTTTTTTTTGCTGGAATTATTGCAAATATTTACTTTACGTTAATGTTGCTTTGGATATTGCATTTTTACTATATCTACCGCTTTAAACGAATCGCCAATCATGGTTTTGTTATTTTGGCTATTTCAGAATGTTTAATTGCTCTAGCTTGCCTTGTTATGCCATTACTTATGAGCTTAAACGGTTTTGAACATCCAAATGCACCTTATTTTGTTTATGTTGTTGCTTGTTTGACCGGCTTAGTCACTGTTATGGTGCTAGACGATGCTTCAAGTAGTATGGAAATAAAACATATTCCATTAAAAAGCGTCGCAAATATTGCTGTTTCAACAACAGCTAGTATTTTTGCTGTTTTTTGCTTTCCATTTATCTCAAAAGAAATTTTTGAACCTGAAATTGCTTCTTATGTTGCTTTAGCTATTTCGTGTTTTTCGATTGCCATGTTAATTCCAAGAACCTATGCAAACAAATCAATGAAAATCATGGCAAATGATCAGCTAAATTGGGTGCAACTGGCAAAAATTAATAAAGCCTACAGCAAGATTATCTGGGTAAGTTGCATTGGTGGATTAGCCTTTACAGCCCTTTATTTGATTATTCTTGAAATTAGTTGGCAAATGGCTGTTTCGATTCCAGTGATGATCATGTTTGTATTTATCTGCTCGCAATATGGATTTGCAAATTTAACATCATTGAGTTTGCATGGAGAGGAGGCAACAGTTGCAAAATTAAACCTATTTGTATTAGCAATCTCTGTTGCAGTTCTATCATTACTTTCTCTTCATTTTATAAATGGTTCGAACTTATACTGGGTGTTACCAGTAATTTGCGGTGGCTTTATTTTGAGAAACTTTAGAGCCAAGATGGTTGCTCAAAGTAAATTTATGAAGCAGTTTTAACCGTGATTTATTTCCAACAAAACGACAGACTGGTCAAAAAGTGGGTCACTCCATATTTACCTTACTTATTAATTCTCGGTCCTTTATTTGCAGATATTTTGACGGGATTATTTGAAATTGTTCTTGGTTTGGGTTTACCTTTTGGTGCTTTTACAAGGTTTTCGTTAGTTGCTTTTGGTTTATTTATACTCTTTAAATCAAAGCAAGCGCTAACCAAGCTCGTCTTACTAATTATTTCGTTTTATTTGGTTTTATTTCTTTATTGGTTTGCTAGTCAAAATGGAATACCTATTTCTGCAAATCTGAAACCGTTATTATTTTTACTTTTACCTTTTTTTGTTTATCTCATTTTTATTGAAAAGGAAGATTCAAGTACCTTTGATAAAGTCACTCATGCTGTTTCTCTCTATGGGTTAATTGCTGCAAGTTCTATTATTGTTTGTTATTTTTTAGGTATAGGCTATGAGTCCTACGGTGAATACACTTTTGGTTTTAAAGGTGTTTTTATTTCAGGTAATGATATTGGTATTTGTATTCTGTTAGCTTCTGCTGTCGCATGGTATAGAGCGATAATCTCTTTTAAGCTAATCGAACTATTCACCTGTTTTATCTGCTTTATTTCGTTAGTTTTTATTGCAAGTAGAACGAGTTTGCTCGTTGGTTCCCTTATTTTAATGGCAGGTGTTTTTGTTTTTCTGTTCCATAGTAAGTCTAAAAGCTTATTGAATTTGCTAATTAAGATTATTATTTCGACGGTGACTGTTTTAGTTATTTCTGCAGTTGTGTCTTTAGCAATTAAGTATGCTGATGATATAGCCTATCACTCTGCACGTATTATAGAACTTCTTGAAGGAGTAAGCCCAAGAGCGCATTTAGAATTAGCCGCAGAACTCGCGAAAGAATCGCGGTCAACGTTAGACTTTTTATTTGGTCAAGGTTATCAGTATTATTATGCTGTAGGGGAAGAGCATCATTTACGCGTTAAGCTGGGTTATAATAAGCCATATGAAAAAAATGTAGAAAAAGATTTTCATGATCTACTAGGTTTGTGTGGCATTGTATTCACTATTTTTTATTCACTTATTATTACTTATGTTTGGATTAAAATAGCGAAAAACTTAATAAACTATAAGTCACTTTTAACCGCCATAACACTATTATTGGTTTCATTTTTAATATTACATGCATTTATTGCAGGTCATGTATTGTTAGGTTCACAGGTACCTATCGTTATGGCTGCAATAGTATATCTCGGCCTTCGTGCTGAAAGAGTAGAGGGAAATTAGTTTGTTTAAAAAGCTTAGTAACTTCATTGGTCTTAAAGAGTTTCTTACTATTTCAATTATTTATATTTTGATTGTGGTGGGCATGGTTTTTGTTTTGCTTTCAATACCAAATAAATATCAAGCAAAGGGAACATATGCACCTGCTGAAGATATGCAAAGTTCATCTCTAGGCTCTCTAGGAGGCTCTCTCGGTGGGCTTGCGAGTATGGCTGGTTTAAACCTTGGTGGCGGAAAGCGAGATAATCTTCAGCTCGCTTTAGAGGTTATTAAATCAAAAACATTTATTTATAAAATTATTGATAAACATGAACTAGATGTTGAAGTTTTTGCTGCGAAATCTTGGGATCCTATTTCGTTAAAACTTGAGATAGATAGTGAAATTTATGATGTTCAAAATAAAAAGTGGGTTAGAAAAGTAAAAGCGCCTAAAACTCTTATTCCAAGTGATTTTGAGTTATATGAAGAGTTTCGCTCTAACTTAAGTGTTAGCTGGGATGAGAAAACGAATATTGTGAAAATTGGTTATATTCATGTTTCTCCATATGTGGCACAAAAAGTCGTAAATATTGTCATCAATGAAATAAATGACATGCTACAGAATAAGGAAATCAAAGAAGCGAATGTGTCAATTGATTTGCTTAGAGAGGCGATAACGAAAACTAACTATGCAGAAATGAGAGGGTTATTGTATGAGTTGGTTCAAGAGCAAACAAAAAGACTTCTTCTAGCAAAAACAAAAGAGCATTATGTGTTTGAACCAATTGACTTACCAATTATTGCGGAAAATAAGCACTCGCCAAAGCGCGCCTTGATTCTAATTATATTTACTTTTGTCTATGGTCTTTTAGCATTGCTCTACTTGGTAATTAGGCCTAAGTTAACGAAATGATGTTTTTTAAGTTAACTGGCTATTTATTAGTAGTCTGTATAACGGTATTTACTACAGAGTATTTTGACGTATTTAAAAAGGATGCGACAGAAACGTATCTGCTTTATGAGCCAAATATAAGTGTCGACTACGAGATCTTAAAAGATATTGGTCGAGACAAAGGTGTTAAATTATCAGGGGCTTTATCGAAGAAAGAAGATAGAGAGTACAAAGCACTTTCAAGACTGAATAATAATAACTTTCTTTCTTCAATAGCTCATTCATGTGGAATTGAAATCGAAGATGAGTCTGTTCCGTTAGCAAAATATTCAGGAGTAAGACGACATATAATTTATAAGTTTTCTGTTATTACATTCAGTGGACCGTTTGCCGGAAAAGGTGAGTGTTTACTGGATGCTTTTAACAAAACACTCGACGTTACTTATAAGCAGGATATTGCAAAGCAGCTTGATAATATCTCTAAGCTTGACATAGATGCATATGGACAAGAAATAAAACTATTTATCAGTGATAAAAAAGAATACCTTGAAGTGTTATCTAAATTACATTCAACAGACGCGCGTAATTATACCTTTTGGCAAATAAATCAATCTAATTCCTATGCATCAACGCTAGCAGACTCTATTTCTTTTTCAGCTATCCTTATGATATTGTGGTTTTTTATTGTTCGTTTATTTAAAACTGCTTAGGTTGAGTGTTGAAGGCTATGAAGCATTATTTTTTATTTTTTATTTGTTTTTTCATTCTGTCCTGTTCTGATGAGGATAGAGTGGAGAGCGACTTAATTTTAACTGATGATAATTTCCAGATTAAAATTAATACTGCCGTGCAACTTCCCATATTTTCAAATGATACGGGCATTACTCCAAACTCTCAGCTTAGCCTTGCTACAAACCTTACCGAGAAAGGAGGAGAAATTAGCCTAACTAGCAATAAAGTTCTCTATAAGCCAGCACAAAACTTTATTGGTATAGATACTTTTAGGTATCAAATTGTTGAATTTGGAATAATACATTCAGCAACAGTTAATATTGAAGTCCAAAAAGCAGGTGTAGAATCGAGCTTTTTAAGCAGCAAGCACTTTGTTGCTGGTGAAGATTTATCATTAGATATCACATTTGACTCAATTGTTTATGATTTATCTGAAGAAAATGTTAAGTTTTATTTGGATCACGAAATAATGTCATCGCTGCTAGATATTACCCATGGTGAAAATAAAACTACTTTAAAGTTAACTTTTAAATTCCCTGAAAATCATGATTTTATTAGGAAGCAATCGGGTGAGGTTAACGTTAATTTCCCTGTATATATAGAGTCTAAAGTAACAGAAAACTACCTGTATTATTCACGCCCCAGAATGGCTCAATTAAACTGGCCGCAAAGAAGCCTTTTTAAAAATGAAAAGTCATTAGATGCAGCATCAAGAAATAGTATTGACTTTTATTGGTTAAATCTTGGTGAGTGGCATGTGCCTGAGCAATTAAATTGGCAAGAAAACCCATTTAATAACATTAGTTGGGTGATGTTCTTTAATAGCTTAGGTTGGTTAACTTCATACGGAGAACTATATTTACAAACTACTGAGCAACATTATTTAGATCTAATCGAAAAACATATAATTAGTTATAACAAACGTTTTTCAGCTGAACATGATTTGACGAATGAGCTCTCTTACCGTGAAGATGCGGTGTCGTTGAGGGTTAACCATTTGCTATATATCTATTTGAACCTTAGACAACACCTATCACAACCAGCGATAACAGCTCTTGAAGAGTTAATCTCGAAAGATATTCGAATGCTGTCTGTCTATGTTGCAGATCCTCAGTATGATGATGATAACCATGGATTAATACAGGCAAAATCAGCGCTTAACCTATATGCGGTTTTTCCTTATAAACCAGAGCTTGAACACGTTTTAGAAAAGGCAGCGTTACGAGTTGAAAAAGCATCAGGTTACATGTTTGATAGCATAAGTGGTCAAAATATTGAGCAATCACCAGAGTATCATTATGTTGGTGTTTCTATGTTGCTTGAGGCTATGGCTCAATTTAAAAGCTTAGATATTGAGGTTCCTGCCGTATTAGAAAAAACACTAATCAATGCTGTAACTCACGGCATGTACTTTTTATATAATAATGGAGAAATACCGGCTATCGGCGATTCGTACTCGGATAAGTATTGGGAGTACTTTGTTAAACGATATTATGAAATTTTAAATGTTCCGATTGATGAGTTTGAACAGTTTTTAGTTTATGGTCAAAAGGCGCTAAGCGATTTAAGGGTTTCTCCACAAGAGAGGCTTGTTATTGCAAAGTCAGATAGCTCTAATGAGAAGTTTACGAAAGTATTTTTTGATGCAGGCCCAAAACGTGTAGTACATGGTCATTTTGATAATATGAACTTAGTAGGTATGTTAGATGGTCATAAATTATTAGTAGACTCCGGTGGGCCCTATAACTATACCGGTAAAGGGCGACAATACTTCTGGAATGCATCAGCTCACAATATTGTTACTATCAATGGCTTTGAGCAAAATGAGGTGGATGCAGAGCTTCATTTTTATGAAGATAAAAATGAATTTCTTCAGTTCTCAGGAACCCAACCTTCGCGTAATTCTGCTTTACACACTAGAGCTGTATTGCTTCCGAAGGAAAGTGAAAATGCCATTATTGTTGTAGATTTAGCAAGTGCCAATAGTTCATCTAACTTGTTTAAGGAATATTGGCATTTTCCAGCAAGTTCCAAATTGAGATTATTAAATCAAGATACCTCTGAGATAGTGCTAGACAACGGCAAAAAATATCTTAATTTGAGCTATGGCAATAATGAACTGTGTGAGGTTGTTGAGGGGCAATATGACCGTAATGGTATTCCTAAATTAGGATGGGTAACAAGAAAATACAATGACGCAACGGCTGCGCCTGTTAAAGTGTGTGAGTCTACATCAAACACCTACTTTAAATTAAATATTTTTATTAGTGAAGATGCTTTCCAAAGCTTTCAAGTATTAGAAAAAAATGCTGATTATTTGGCTTTCGAGCTTAACAGTAAAAAATATAACTTCTCTAAACAACAAGCTCGATTCAACGTGCTTTAAAGGTTCATTTCTAAACTATGAAACATTACCGTGCTGATATAGATGGCCTAAGAGCTATTGCTGTATTACTTGTTTTATTTTTCCATATTGACTGGTTGTTGTTTCAAGCTGGCTTTATTGGTGTAGACGTTTTTTTTACGATTTCTGGTTTTCTTATTACGTCTATTTTATTGAAGGACATCAATAGAGAAAGCTTTACCTTTTTAGGTTTCTATAAAAAACGCGCATTTCGTCTGTTACCGGCATACTTATTTATGCTCATTATCGCATTATGTGTTTTTTACTTTATTTTAGGACCTTTGGCATATCAGGACTTACTCGCAAGTGGCTTTGCATCCACTATTTTTGCCTCTAATTTCTACTTCTTTTTTCATCATGGTGGGTATTTTTCAACACTGGTTACTGAATTGCCACTGTTACATACTTGGTCTCTTGCGGTAGAGGAGCAATTTTATTTACTGATGCCTGTATTTTTATTGCTTTGGGTAAGAGTATTTAAACAAAAAGCAGCTATGTTTGTTTTTGGTTGTTTTTTCTTGCTGAGTGTTTTTGTTAGTTACTATTTAACAAACTTAAATCAAAGTGCTGCATATTTTCTATTATTTGCGCGAATTCATGAGCTTTTATTGGGTGCTATGCTGGCTGTCTTTTTATTTAAAAAGCCCGAACATAAGCCAGCCTTATGGTTTGCCAATACGCTTTTTGTAATAAGCATTATTGCGATAATTGCTGTGGCTTTGTTGTTGGAGTCAAAGCAAGTTTTCCCTGGTCTTATTGCGCTTATTCCTTGCTTGGCATGTGTTGCTATTTTGTATGCCGGAACTAATACAAAATGTCTTTCTCACAGCGTTTTAGGCTTGCCAGTATTTGTTAAAATCGGTTTGATTTCCTATTCACTTTACCTTTGGCATTGGCCAATTGTGGCAGGCTTAAAGTATATAGGAATAGAGTTTACCCTATTAGTGCAGCTGGCAATTATCGCCTCTTCATTCTTAATGGCTTTCATTAGCTACAGATTTGTAGAAACAAAAGTTAGGTATAGTAAGCTCGCGAATAGTAACAAAGCCATGCTTGCAATTTACATCTTGCCTGTAGCGCTACTGCTAGGGCTGTATTATGTAGCTCCTTCAATAAGTAATAATGCAAATCCTCAATTTGTTGAAGCTGAAAAGGCGCACCGATCTAAACCAAATGAATTGCGTGGTAAGTGCCACTCTGCACATATTCAAAGTGAGCAAGAGTGTGTTTTAGGCGACAACAATGCTACAAAGTTAAATGCAATTTTATGGGGAGACTCTCATGCAAATCATTTTGCACCTTTTGTTGACGAAGTGCTGCTAAGTAATAAACAAAAAGGTATGGACATTACTATGGGTAGTTGTCCGCCTGTGCTTTATTTTGAGCATACGCCAAAGTTTATAAGTGAAGCGTGCATTTTAAAAAACCAAGGAGCTATAGAGCTTATTGAGTCATCAGATGCGCCAGTTATTTACTTAGCGGGATCTTGGTATGGTTATTCGTTGGCAGGCAGTAAAAAAGCGTTTTCTAAAGAGCGCCTTGAGTTAGTACTTAAAGGATTAACCAATACATTGGATAAGTTATCAAACACCAACAAGCAAGTTGTTGTGTTTGATACATTGGCGCGCTTACCACAAGATATAAGTGCTTGTTCATTAAAAGCGTTAAAGTTTGGTAAAGATGTTGAAAATCCAGAGTGTGTATTTCAGCCCAATGTAGAACAGTTTGAAGTTTCCAAATCTGTAAATGAGCTATTAAGCCGTTACTCAAATGTTAAAGTGATAGATATCAATAGATTGATTTGTGAGCAAGGAAGCTGTAAAACAGTAATATCCGGTATACCTGTTTATCGCGACTCAAACCACTTAAATGTTGTTTCAGCAAAGAAACTCGCAGCTTTATATCTGCTGGATAAAAATACCAACTAAAAATAATACCAAGGAAGGAAAATGCGAATACTCTTTATGTTTTTATTGCTGTCGCTTGTGGCTGCATGTTCGAGCGACAAAGACAGAAAACTTGATGAAGTAAACTTAGCACCTGTTATTACCATGCCTAGCTCAATGTCGGCAGAAGAGGCAACCAGTGTTACGTTATCAGCTACAGTTGATGACCCTGAAAAGGACACTTTAAGCTATTTGTGGGTATTGCTTGAAGGGCAAGTAAGCTTTTCAGGAGAAACAACAAACTCGCCAACGGTTGAACTACCTTACCTGAATGAGACTGCGTCCACGCGTTTTCTATTTGAATTAACTGTAACAGATAGTGCCGGTAATAGTGCATCACAACGTTTAGAGCTGTTAGTGATTCCTAATAGTCAGAACTTATACGCGATGGATTTTTTAGATGCTAACTTCAAATCTTGCGTAATGAAAAATGCTGAAGTGAATAATTGGTATTATGCTTTTGAAATAACTAACCTTGATTGCAGTAATAAAAGGCACGATGGTGAGCCTCGCATAAAGCTTACCGATGAGCTTAATGAGTTTACTAATTTAAAGGCGCTTAATCTTGATGAAAACGCCCTTTCTAGTATTAACTTGAGCGCACTTTCTAAACTAGAAACGCTTTCACTAAATGAAAATACCATAAGTGATATCACTTTCCCCACAGAATCCAAATTAAAGCGATTGAGCATTGGTAATAACTGGTATTTAAGACAGCTTGATTTATCTGGCGTGAGTTCATTAAAAGAGTTGATTTTAGAAAACTCTATGGTGACTGATTTTATTTTTGCAAGTGATAGTGCGCTGGAATATATAGAGTTTACTCGTAATTGGTATAATGAAAATAAGCACCCAGAGATCTCAAATTTACCCCAATTAAAAACTTTAATTCTCTCAGCAACTTTACACGACCTAAGTGTCAATTTACATAACTTAGATTCACTTGAAACATTACATTTTTTAGGCAGTGGTTTTGATTACATAACGTCTTTGGACTTAACAGGGTTGCTTGCTTTAAAAAACGTGGAAATATCTGTAACAAATATTGAAAAAGTGACCTTTGATACAAATGCGCAGATGAATTCATTAGAGTTGGTTAACACTAAAAACAGAAGTAAAGATATTGAAATTTATTTGCCGCAAATACACCTTCTGAAATCACTTGCCTTGTCAGGACTAGGTATTAAAGATTTGGATTTTTCGCAATTAACTATGCTGAACAAGTTATCAATTAACCCTGGTTATTATTTGGTACACGGTATGTATTTTGAGACTGAGGCTGAATTTGAGGAATTTGATCTTTCGAATTTGAAGTCGTTGACAAATTTATCTCTAGAAATGTCTAAACTGACATATATTGACCTTTCAGAGTTAAAGCTTTTAACTGAACTGAAACTATTTGCTCCAATTCAAGAGCTTAATTTGGTTAATCAAAAGCACTTAACTAGCTTATCAGTTGTTTCGAGTAGACTTGCTTCAATTGGTTTAACACATCAAAAGAACTTAAATGAGCTTACTTTAGGGGGAAGCTTGTTAACCGACCTCGATTTTAGCAATCAAACGAATCTGAACAGTTTAGAATTACGCCAAGGAATAAATTTAGATGCTAACGAAGTTAATCAGTTGGTTGCATTAAATGAATTAGAAGCATTGAGCTTGGATAGCGTTACAGGGGTAAGTGATATCGACTTTAATCTGTTTGAGCAATTGAAAGAGTTAACTTTAGAGAGTAATTCCATCTCCAGTTTAGATGTTGGTGGTATTAATACATTGAATAAACTTAAAATTGCAAAAAACAGTATAAATGACCTTGTTTTACCAGAAAGTAGTGATTTTAAACTACTTGCTATTAGAGAAAACCAGATTGAATTAGGGTTTAATGTTCAACAAGTTATTGGGAATCAACAAGAGCTAGAGGTGTTGGATTTAAGTAGCTCAGGTATCTCAGAATTAATCAATTTTAACTTGCCTTCTTTAAGTCGGTTACACCTCCGATCTAATGAAATCCAAGAGATCAACATTGATGGTTTACCTGCGTTAGAGTATTTATCTATTTCAGCGAACCCGCTAGAGGAACAAACGAGAGCTTATTTAAAAGCAAAAGCTGAAGAGGTGGGGTTCAGCTTGTATTTGTAGGCGTTGGTTTTAAATAAAAGCTTGCTGAGTATTACTTTGGTATATTCAGCAAGCCATTTATTGTTAATTGCTATTTGAACTTTAGATTTTGTTGGCGAGTTAGAGTAAGCAGCAACAAAACAAACAAGAATATTAACATAGAGCCCGATGAGCTTTTTTCAGCATTATTTTGCGGCTCGTCCTGCCATTTTGTCACATCTAACGGGAAAGCATCATTATCATCGGTAACACTGTCGTTATCATCATCAGTATCGGCATTATTACCAATACCATCGTTGTCGGTATCGGTATGTTCTGATGCATCTAGTGGGAAAGCATCATTATCATCGGTAACACCGTCATTATCATCATCAGTATCGGCATTATTACCAATGCCATCGTTGTCGGTATCGGTATGTTCTGATGCATCTAGTGGGAAAGCATCACGAATATCAATAAAGCGATCATTATCATCATCAAGGTCTTCTCTATTTGTTAGACCGTCAGCATCATTGTCATCAGCTTCCGATAGTTTAAATACTTGTAACGATGATGAATCATCAATGCCAAATAGGGTATCTTCAGCACTCATTATATCCAATACAGATGTACTAAAGGTAATCTCTTTTACTTTATCAAATCCACTATCGATCTTTTTATGAATTGAAAATCCTTTGTATCCAGAAATGATTATGTAATCTTTCCATGTTGTTGTACTGAGGGCAGATGTACTTTGTTCGTTAAACGTTTTGCCTGATAAATAGCCTTCATATTTAAAGTTATCCGTTAGCGAGAAAATTAAAACATTGCCATGTCCATTATCAGTTAGCAGTAACTTTTTGTCATAAATATCAATATCATTAAGAACGAAAAAGTCGTTAGTTGCTGCGTGATAGCCAGATAGGTCTAATTCATTATACGCTTGCCAGCGGTCTGAACCTCTAGTTAAAACAAAAACGGTTCCTCGACGAGATGCCGCAACTAAATATTCCCCGCTAAATGCAAGTAATGTAATTTGCTCACTAGGCAGGAAAATAAGCTTGCTAGCTGAATAAGTTGTTTCTTTACTTAAATCAAATTGTGAAAGTTCGAAAAAAGTCACTCGACTTCGCCAATCAACAACCACAAGAAAATCATCTGTAATTAAGCATGTATTATGATTTTGATGTCCGAATTGTACAGCGTCAGTGAAGAGAAAGGGGTAGCTTGCGGAATTCGAAAGGTTATTGATGCTTGTAACATTAATACTTTGACTTTCAATTGAATAGTAGTGCTTGTCATCCATTGCAACACAGCTATTTGATTGATATTGCGGTGTTAGACCTTCAAGAGTATCTTTTTGTGACTCATTCAAATTTGTGAGTTCACTTAAATTAACAACGAGCGAATTGTTTTCGGATGGTGACACTTTATTCAAAAACACATGGTTTCCGGCAATGTTAATATTTCTAAATGTGGTACTCGGAAAATCAATGGTTTCAATTGGGCCCGTTTCGAGTGAGTCTGGTGTGTAGACACTAAAACCCTGTTTCATTTCAGCTGCGTAAATTCGGTCATCATCAAATGATATGTTGCTAAATTTACTTTCAGGTGTTTTGTAAACGGTAGTCGATAGTGGTGAATGAATATCGCTAAAATCAATGTGAATTAGTGCGTTGTAATAAACCGCAAGAAAGTCACTATTGTATAAGTGAGTGAAACCAATAAAGTCATTTTGATTAGGGTTATTGAATTGAGGGTTGTCATTACGTAACAGTTCAGGGGTGTTTGCCTTTAAATCAATATAAAAATAGCCTGATTGGTTATAATTTTTTATTCTTGATGCCAAAACTAAGTTTTCTGTAGCAGTAATTTTGTGGGCTTGCTCATCGTCATTTAGCGCAAAGAACTGCTTTTGCGAAACTTGATTATCTATAAAGGTAAGCTCAACAAGAGCATTATCAGCGGCAAGCCATACATTGTTGTTAACAACGGCTAAGTTAGAAACAAAACCGTATTCAATTGGAATTTTCCAATCAAGCACTGCTGAAATGTTGAGGGTGTTTGGAACTATCGAAAAAATGTAGAGTTTATCAATTAAGGTGCCACGCATTGATAGCAAATAGATATGACTTTGTGTAATACGAAAGTCAGCGACAGATATTGGTGAGTTAGCGTTGTCAGAAATCAGAGTGCTTAGGTTAAATTGCTCAGTTTTTAATTGATTATTACCATCGTAAGAAAAGGTGTGAAAGATTCCATTTCGCGCGATTATACCCACTTTATCATTAGTGAATTTTTGTAATTTTGCAGCCTCATAGTAGTCAAAAAGTCCTGGTATTTGTTCTTTGACTTGCCATTGGTTGTTATTTCTGTGGACAAGAAAAAGAGAAGATGTAGCGATGTTATGAGCTATCACTAAATTGTTTTTTAGCGCAATTACGTCATCAAAACCAGCGATACCTTTAGCAATAGAACCATCATCAATAATTGAAGCTGTGTGCTCAATATTGATAGATGAGTTTGCAAAGGTATTGAGGCAATAGAAAAGAAGTATCAATAACCAAGCTTTCATAAACCATCCTTGATTTAGTTTATTATTTAAGTCGTTTTTATTCTTCCATAAAAACTTTTTTTCAACAAATCCAATATCACTTGCTACCACTGTTTTATTCGCTACGAAGAATCGTGTAAACTCTCCTCATTATTTTTACAGGATTAGTTATAGTGGAATTTAAAACAATATCGGTGGTTGGTTTAGGTTATATTGGTTTGCCAACTGCAGCAGTCATTGCTTCGCGTGGTTTACAAGTTATCGGTTTAGATGTGAGCGAACATGCTGTTAAAACAATTAACGAAGGTAATGTTCATATCGTTGAGCCTGACTTAGATATTGTTGTACGTTCTGTTGTAAATAGCGGTAATTTAAAAGCCACTTTAACCGCCGAAAAAGCGGATGCATTTATGGTGGCAGTACCAACGCCTTTTAAAGATGATTATAAAGCGGATCTTTCGTATATTGAATCAGCCGCTAAAACCATTGCGCCAGTATTAGAAAAGGGTAATTTAGTTATTCTTGAATCAACTTCACCAGTTGGTGCGACTGAAGAAATGGCTAAATGGTTGGCTGAAGCACGTCCTGATTTGTCTTTCCCGCAGCAAAACGCAAGTAACCCTGATATTAACATTGCCCATTGTCCTGAGCGTGTTTTACCGGGTCATGTACTTCGCGAGCTCGTTGAGAATGATCGTGTAATTGGTGGTATGTCGCCCGCGTGTTCTGAAAGAGCAGTTGCTCTTTATAAAACATTTGTCAAAGGTGAGTGTTTAATCACTAATGCACGCACTGCTGAAATGGCAAAACTAACTGAAAACTCATTCCGTGATGTCAATATTGCATTTGCAAACGAGCTTTCGCTTATTTGTGACAAGTTAGATATTAATGTGTGGGAATTAATCAAGCTTGCTAATCGTCACCCGCGTGTAAATATTTTAAATCCAGGCCCTGGTGTAGGCGGTCACTGTATTGCAGTTGATCCTTGGTTTATTGTGAGTTCTGCGCCAGAAGAAGCGAAGCTAATCAAGCAGGCACGTTTAGTAAACGATGCTAAGCCTGAATACGTTTTTAATCAAATTATTAAAGAAGCAGATGAATTTAAACGCCCTGTGGTAGCTTGTTTTGGTTTGGCGTTTAAGGCTGATATTGATGACTTGCGTGAAAGCCCAGCACTTGATATTGCCCTTAAGTTGGCTAAGCAAGATGGCCTTGAAGTGTTAGTAGTAGAGCCGAATATTGACGCTTTACCAAAAGCGTTTGAAGGAACTACAGCTAAGCTCGTTTCAGTAGAGCAAGCTTTTGAAGAAGCAAAGGTTATGGCTATCTTAGTTGATCACTCAGAATTTAAAGGTGTAGATGCTGAAAAGTGGGCCGCGAAAGTGGTTATTGATAGTCGTGGTATTGTGTAAGTTATTTTTATGAAAGTATTAACCGTATTTGGTACACGCCCTGAAGCGATAAAAATGGCGCCATTAGTTAAAGCTCTTGAAAACGAACCGAAAATTGAAAGCAAAGTGTGTGTAACAGCGCAACACCGTGAAATGCTTGATCAAGTGCTTGAGCTGTTTAAAATTACGCCTGATTATGATTTAAATATTATGAAGCCGGGGCAAGACCTTACTGATATTACCAGTAAGATATTACTTGGTTTAAAACCTGTTATTTCTGAATTTAAACCGGACTGGGTATTAGTTCATGGTGATACGACAACGACTTTGGCAACATCGTTAGCTGCGTTTTATCAACAAACAAAAGTAGGTCACGTAGAAGCGGGTTTACGCACAGGTAACTTGTATAGCCCTTGGCCTGAAGAGGCAAATCGCACAATTACAGGGGTTATTGCAGAAAAGCACTTTGCACCAACTGAGGGGTCTGCAAATAACTTACTTCGTGAACATGTTAAACCTGAAAGTATTGTCGTGACAGGTAACACGGTAATTGATGCATTATTGCAAATTAAAAATGATGTGCTTACAGATGAGAATATCAAAGCCGAATTTGATGCCAAATTCTCCGCTTTTAACTCTAAACCTTATGTGTTAATCACGGGTCATCGCCGTGAAAGTTTCGGCGGTGGTTTTGAACGTATTTGCCAAGCGATAGCAACACTTGCGGACAAATACCCTGAGCACAACTTTGTATACCCAGTGCATTTAAATCCGAATGTACAAGAACCGGTAAATCGTTTTTTAGCAGAACATACAAATGTAATGTTAATTGAGCCGCAAGAATACTTACCGTTTGTTTATCTTATGGATAACGCACATATTATTTTAACTGACTCAGGTGGTATTCAAGAAGAAGCGCCATCGCTAGGCAAGCCAGTGTTAGTTATGCGCGAAACCACTGAGCGCCCAGAAGCGGTTGAAGCAGGTACTGTAAAGCTTGTTGGCACAGATGTAGAACTTATCGTGAATTCAGTTTCAGAGTTGATAGATTCTAAAGATGCATATAACCAAATGAGCTTTGCCCATAACCCCTATGGTGATGGAAAAGGGTGTGAACGAATTATAACTGCGTTATTAAAGTAATTATCCAAAGGCTTTTCAAATAGATGGGAAGCCTTTTTTATCTAATTATTTCTAGCTACTATTATACAGTCTTATTTCGTAACTAAATTAGTCCAAAAGGAAGCTTGTGACGTTATTGCAAAATAAAAAACTATTAGCTCTATTCTTAATCTCATTTCTAACTGTCGTTTTATACGGCAATACCCTTGATGTACCATTTTACTTTGATGATGAAACATCGATTGTTGAAAGTAGCGTCATTCATACAGGCGCGCTAAGCGATATTTATCAAGCTTACAAACTACGTTTTGTGGGATATTGGACGTTTGCTTTAAATTATCAGTATGGTGGGGGAGATGTTACAAGTTTTCATATTACAAATATTGTTATCCACTTTATAAATGGTTTATTAGTCTATTGGATTTGCGCATTATTATTTAAGTTCCGCCCTGAAAGAGGAGGTGTGCTTGATATCTCGGAAAAATGGCTACCGTTGCTAGCAGCTCTTGTCTTTATTTCTCACCCCTTACATACCCAAGCAGTTACTTATATCGTGCAACGCTCGGCATCGCTTACCGCGTTATTTTATCTTGTTTCAGTTATCGCATATGTTCACTGTAGAATTGTAAAATCTAAAGTTAGATTGGTAGTGTGGTTTTGTACTTTAGTTATTTCGGCTTTGTTGGCAATATTTACGAAACAAAATGCGTTTACATTACCAATAGTGCTGTTTTTAACTGAGGTTGTTCTTTTTAGGAAATTGTCGAACAATCAAATTGTTTCAATATTGTTAGCGCCATTTCTTATCCTTGCTGGTACCTATTTACTCACTCCTGAAACTTTGAGTGTGTTAGATGACTTAACAACTGAGACAAAATCGTACTCTCGTATAGAGTATTTTTTCGCGCAAGCGAATGTTTTATGGATTTATATTGCTAAATTTTTCTACCCAGTACCACTCAGGCTAGAGTATTTGTACGATCAGCATTCATTTAGCAATACGCAATCTTATATCGCATTATTGGCACATTTAATAGTTATTAGCAGCGCATTGCTATTTTCGAAACGCTATTCTTTGATATGTTTTGGAGTACTCTTTTATTATTCTACGATGCTTGTTGAATCTAGCATCATTCCTATACAGGATATGGCAGTTGAGCATAGAACTTATTTACCTAATGTTGGCTTGATTATAGCTTTGATGGGGCTTAGTTCTTTACTGTTAGAGCATTGTAGTTCTGACAAGCGTAAAATTTACCTGTTTTTTGTTTGCTCGGTATTTGTTGTCGGAGCTTTTTCATTACTTACATACCAACGCAATGAGCAGTGGAGAGACCCGATTACGTTTTATAAGCATGAATTAAAATATGGTCCTGATAACCCCAGAGTTTTAAATAATTTAGCGGATGCCTATTTTGAGATTGAAGAAATTGATAAAGCGCTTCCGCTTTTAAAACACAGTTTATCGATTGATGCCGAAAATCTAACTAATACTCAAGCCGTAAATATGTTAGCAATGTTGATTGGCTATAAAAAATATGAAGAGGCAGAAGAGTTAGGAGAGTCACTGATCAATAAAATAAAACGTCCATTTTTAAAACGTGGTGTTTTAGTTAATTTAGGTATTATGCATCTAGAGCAGAACCAGCTTGAAAAGTCTGAAGTGGCGTTTAAAAGAGCGTTGAATTTTAAGCCAATTACTGCAAAGGTTATGCTTGGTCTTGCGGTTTCTTTGGCCAAGCAAGGTAAGTTTGATGAAGCTGAGTTTTATACGACTCAGGTAATAAAAGTTGAACCGAATAACGCAGGGGCAAAAAAACTCTTTAATCAAATACGACAAGCACGGCAAAATGAATAGGAAAAAGAGTTACTGAAAACTCAATAACCCTTAAAACTTTATAAGTTCTGAATGGCCGATAACGTTGCTTTTACAAGCTGTTCTGCTTTGATTTGGCTATTACTTTCAGCATAGCATCGTAATTCAGGCGCGTTACCAGATGGACGAAGGTGCACAACCTCGCCATCTGTGAACGTCATTCTAAAGCCGTCAGTGTCATTTACTTTTGCAAGTTTAAAAGGCAAATCTAACTTTAGTAACCAAGCTTCAGGCTCTTTATTAATGTTAGCAATTAGTGATAGGCTTTTATCTCGTGCAAAGTCTTTAATTCGATCACTCGCTGTATAGCGTTGTGGTAATAACTTAACTTGTTCAGAAATTGATTGCTGATTTAATTGGCTTAATAAGGTAATCGCGGGCAATATCGCATCTCGTGTAGGTAATGGTTGAATTATTTTACCATTTAGCTTTATTTTGCTGGCTAATAAATATCCGCCGTTTGCTTCAAAGCCTGCAACAGAGTTAACTGTACGAAGTAAGCCGTCGAATTCTGAAATAACGTATGGTGATCCAATCTTTGTACGTTCAATGTGTTTAAAAAGGTTGCTCTGTTCGATTGCAGTATTACAGCTCACCGGAGTAGATAATGCTTCGATGCCTAAAATTTTTGAACATAATAAACCTAATATATCGCCTCTCAGCCACTCGCCAAATTCATCAGAAAGAAGAGGCCTATCGCCATCGGTGGAAAATAGCGCATCTAATTTGTATTCTTTCACCCAAGCGCGCGCTTTTGCTTTGTCTTCCTCTGCGACCGCTTCGGTATCAATCGGAACAAACGCATCACTGCGACCGAGGGAGATAACCTCGGCGCCAAGTTGCGTAAAAATGCTTGCGTAAAGGTCGCGGCCAGCACTTGAATGCTCGTAAATGCCAATGCGCTTGCCAACTAACGCATCTTGTTTGCCAATTTCAGTGTTGCGACGAATGTACGCGTCTTTAGCATCTGGCAAAACATTCAATTCGGGCAAGGTAGTGATTGCTGATAGCGGGAAGTTGGCGGCTAAAATTGCCACTTCATCGGCTTTAGTAATTTCCACTTGCGCCTTGTAAAACTTTAGCCCGTTACGAGCAAATGGAATATGGCTGCCGGTGACCATAATGCATGGCATATTGTGCTGTATTGCGTGATATGCCAAAGCGGGTGTTGGGATCACCCCTTAAAATTTGGTGGCGATATTTATTTGAGCAAGTCCAGCGCTAATCGTTTGTGCCATTTGATAACTACTTGGGCGGTTATCAATCGCTAATGCCATTGTGGTTATCTCGCCTTCTTGCTGCACAAAAGGCCAGCGCGAATGCAGCGCATACATCAGGTGTAAAATCGCTTACTAATCCGCGTGCTCCAGAGGTGCCAAACTCTATGTCTGAGCGTGTAATAATTGAAGATGAAAAAGCCAAGTTATTTGCCTTCTACTCTGCCGTATCTGTCTTCAAAGCGAATAATATCGTCTTCACCAAGGTAAGAGCCTGACTGAACTTCGATCAGTTCTAAATTTACTTTACCGGGGTTTTCCAGCGCATGTACAGTTGCAATTGGAATATAAACTGATTCATTTTCAGTGACCAATTGAGTGTTATCACCGATTTGCACTTTTGCTTTACCCGACACAATTATCCAATGCTCAGCACGATGATGGTGCATTTGCACCGACAGTTTCGCGCCGGGCTTTACCGTGATCCGCTTTACTTGAAAGCGCTCTCCGGCGTCAATTGCGTCATATTTCCCCCAAGGTCGATAAACTTCACGGTGAACATTTGTTTCACTGCGTTGCTCTGCGGCTAGTTGGTTAACAATATCTTTTACTTTTTGCGATTTATCTTTGTGGGCTACTAACACTGCATCTTTGGTGTTTACCACCACTAAATCGCGAACGCCTATCGTTGTTACTAACTTGCTGTCACTAAAAATTAGCGAGTTCTCAGTTTCAACCGTTTTAATATCACCATTGCATGCATTGCCATTGTGATCTTTCTCTAATTCTTCCCATAATGCAGAAAAGCCGCCGACATCGTTCCAGCCCGCATTTAAAGGGACAACTGCAGCGTCTTGTGTTTTTTCCATGACCGCATAATCAATAGACTCATCAGGGCAAGACTCAAATGCCGCTTTATCAACGCGAATAAAGTCCAAATCGTTGTTTTGATTTTGCATAGCGTGAGCACAGGCTTGGTAAATATCAGGGCGATGGCTTTTTAGCTCAGTTAAATAGCGACTGGCTTTAAACATAAACATGCCGCTGTTCCAATAATATTGCTCCGATGCAATATACTCTTGCGCCGTGGCTAAATCAGGTTTTTCAACAAATTTGTTTATTTTATAGGCGGTGTGATTGCTTAACTGCTCACCGCGATTAATATAGCCATAACCAGTATGTGGCTGATCGCCAACAATCCCAAAAGTGACCAGCTTATCGTTACTTGCTAACTCTGCGGCTAAATTCACACTTTGTTGAAATGCAGCAACGTCATTAATTACATGATCTGCGGCTAACACCAGTAGAACAGGATCTTGATTGTTTTCAATTGCTTTCAAAGCGGCAATCGCAATTGCTGGTGCGGTATTTCTGCCAACAGGTTCTAAAAATATTCCATTGTGATTAATACCTAATTGGCGAATTTGTTCTGCTGCAATAAATCGATGCTCTTCATTACATATAATCAAAGAAGGCTGGTGCTTTAACCCTTCAAGGCGCCTCAAAGTTTGCTGAAACATTGTTAACTCCTCCGTTAATTTGTGAAATTGTTTAGGGAAGTTTTGCCTTGAAATTGGCCATAATCGAGAACCCGAACCGCCAGCAAGAATAACCGGTAATAGCATAAAATAAGTAATTAGTAATAAATTACTAACATTATATCTCACATATAAAATATCCAGATATACAAATATTGAACCTTTTCCGAAAAATGCTAACTTAAGATATTATTTAGATACAATAAAACAATCCTTTTCTGGCATGAATGCATGTTGGTTCCGCTAGTTGAAACGAAATGCTATATACACTGAATTGCCAAGTTTCAAGCCTTGCAGTATAGATAAGTTCATGTAAAATCTTGTTTGAATTTTAGTTAATGGATATTACAGCTAATACTCCTTAGCAAAAGGAATATAATGAAAACTTTTCTTGTAACTGGTGGAGCAGGATTTATCGGCTCAGCAGTGGTGCGCTTCTTAATAAATCATACTAATCACAAAGTTATTAACTTAGATAAACTTACCTATGCGGGAAACTTAGATTCGTTAGAGACTGTTGCTGATAATGAAAGATATGTGTTTGAACACGCAAATATTTGTGATTCGAGTGCTGTTTCTAGGATATTAAGTGAGTATCGGCCCGATTTTATAATGCATCTAGCAGCGGAAAGCCATGTTGATAGATCAATTGATGGCCCGTCAGAGTTTATTCAAACAAATATAGTGGGTACATATAATCTACTAGAATGTGTCAAAAGGTATTGGGCTGAACTTGAACCTTGCAGAAAAGAAAAGTTTCGATTCCACCATATTTCAACTGATGAGGTTTACGGCGATTTAGAGGGAACAAATGATTTATTCACAGAAGAAACCTCATATTCACCAAGTAGTCCTTATTCTGCAAGTAAAGCTTCAAGTGATCACCTAGTCAGAGCTTGGCAAAGAACCTTTGGTTTGCCGACGATCGTAACAAATTGCTCTAATAATTACGGCCCATACCATTTCCCAGAAAAGCTAATACCACTTATGATTTTGAATGCCTTAGATGGAAAACCATTGCCAATATATGGGGATGGGCAGCAAATTAGAGATTGGCTGTATGTAGAAGACCATGCAAAGGCACTAGTACAGGTTGTTACAGAAGGTAAAACTGGTGAAACATATAATATTGGCGGACATAATGAAAAGGCCAATATTGATGTAGTAACTACTATATGTAGTATTTTAGAAGAGTTGGTACCTAATAAACCTGCAGGCGTAGAGAGTTATATAGATCTCGTTACATACGTAAAAGATAGGCCAGGCCATGATGTTCGATATGCTATAGATGCATCTAAAATAGAAAAAGAACTTAACTGGTTACCTGAGGAGACATTTGAGTCAGGTATAAGAAAGACAGTCTTATGGTATTTAGAAAATAAGGAGTGGTGGCAATCAGTCCTTGATGGAAGTTATAAAATGGAGAGGCTTGGTCATGGCGAATAGAAAAGGGATTATACTAGCTGGTGGTTCTGGTACACGCCTTTACCCCCTTACAAAAGTGGTTAGTAAACAGCTAATGCCAGTATATGATAAACCAATGATTTATTACCCACTTGCAACGTTGATGCAAGCTGGCATTAAAGAAATTTTACTTATTACTACCCCAGAAGAAGTACATCGTTTCAAAGATTTATTAGGCAATGGTAGTAACTTCGGTGTTGATATTTCTTATGCAATGCAACCAAGTCCAGATGGTTTAGCGCAAGCCTTTATTATTGCTGAAGACTTTTTAGCTGGCAGTGCAGCTGCATTGATTTTGGGCGACAATCTGTTTTATGGTCATGATCTCACAGGCACCTTACAAGGTGCAGCGAGCCAAGAACGAGGAGGTACTGTTTTTGGTTATCACGTTTCTAACCCCTGCGCGTATGGTGTTGTAGACTTTGATGCCCAAGGTGTTGTGACCTCTATCGAAGAAAAGCCGAAAAAGCCAAAGTCGAATTATGCTGTGCCCGGTCTTTACTTCTTCGATAATAGAGTTGTTGAATTTGCTAAAAATGTTAAACCTTCAGAGCGCGGTGAGTTAGAAATAACAGATGTAATTGAACAATACCTTCAACGTGATGAACTTAAAGTGCAAATCATGGGTAGAGGTACAGCATGGCTTGACACAGGAACACATGATGACTTGCTGGCAGCTGCACAATTTATTGCAACAGTTGAGAAACGTCAGGGACTTAAAGTTAACTGCCCTGAAGAAATAGCATTTCGCAATCAGTGGATATCATCGGAACAACTTAGAGGTATTGCTCAACCTTTGAGAAAAAGTGGCTATGGTGAATATCTATTGGGTTTATTGACTGAAAAAGTATTTTAATTATGAAGTTTATTGATACAAAAATACCAGATGTAAAAATAATCGAGCCTAAAGTATTTGGTGATGAGCGTGGCTTTTTTATGGAGACGTTTCGTCAAGAGACTTTTAACCGCGAGTGTTGTGAGCGTGTTTTTATCCAAGATAATCACAGTAAATCAACGCGCGGAATTTTACGTGGTCTACATTATCAGACAGAAAATACACAAGGTAAGCTCGTTCGCGTAACTCAAGGAGAAGTTTTTGATGTTGCGGTTGATATGCGACAACACTCCGTTACTTTTGGTCAGTGGGTTGGTGTTTACTTGTCTGCTGAAAATAAGCGACAACTTTGGGTGCCTGAGGGGTTTGCTCATGGATTTTTAGTCACAAGTGATGAAGCTGAATTTGTTTATAAATGTACTGATGAATACAACCCAAGCGCTGAAGTTTCATTGCATTGGAATGACCCAATACTTGCGATTGAATGGCCTTTAGCTGAAAGTGGTTCTCCAAAGCTTTCGGACAAAGATAGCAATGGTTTAGATTTTGACTCAGCGCCAAAATTTAAATGAATAGAATATTAGTTATCGGAAAAAGTGGGCAACTCGCTCGCTCACTACAAGTATCTAGCTCTGGAAATCCATCATTGGTATTCATGTCAAAAGAAGAGTTAGATATATCTGATAAAGAATCGGTTAGGGCCAGATTTTTGTCACTAAAACCTGATGTTGTGATTAACTGTGCGGGTTACACAAATGTAGAGTTGGCTGAAGAACAAGTAGAAGACGCTGAAAAAGTTAACTTTGTGGGTATAAAAAACATTGTTGACACATGCAATTTATTCAAAACTAAGCTGTACCATATTTCCACCGACTACGTTTTTAATGGTGAGAAGACTAAGCCGTATATTGAAACTGATGACTGCTGCCCATTAAACATGTATGGCAAAACAAAGGCAAAAGGCGACGAATACGTACGACAAAATTGTGAAAAATACATAATAATTCGCACAGCTTGGTTATATTCACCGTTTGGGAATAACTTTTTAAAAGCTATTTTAAACAAGCTAGAGCAAGAGAATGAATTATATGTTGTTGCCGATCAAATAGGATCGCCAACGAGTGCCGTATCATTAGCTGAGTTTGTTTTATGGGCGATTGATAAAGAGTTCCTCAAGAATCTGGTGATTAATTTTACTGATATTGGATCAGGCACATGGTTTGATATGGCTAAAGAAATTAGTGAACAGTTAACACAGTTTACGAATAAAACATACAAAGTAAACAAAATTGATACTTCAAGTTTAAAGCTCAAAGCTAGCAGACCTAAATATTCAGTGCTTAGTACAGATTATTTAGAGTCGATTAATTATTCGCAGCGCTACCGTTGGCAGGAGACGTTGCGTCAGCATGTAAAAGATATATTAAATTCAAGGAATAAAAATGGCTATTCAAGTACTTCAACCTAAATTTCGCATTGACGAGACTCTAGAGCAAATCAGAGAGTGTCTAGAAAAAGGCTGGACAGGTATGGGGTTTAAAACTCAGGTTATGGAAGAAGAGTGGGCTAAATATACTGGGTTTGAATATAATCACTTTTTAGCGTCTGCAACCGCTGGCCTTCACTTAGCTCTCGAAGTTTTTAAACGAGAAGATAATTGGGGCGAAGAAGCTGAAGTTATTACAACTCCATTAACTTTTGTTTCGTCAAATCATGCAATTTTATACGCTGGATTGAATCCAGTGTTTGCCGATGTGGACGAAAACATTTGTTTATCTCCAGAGGCTATTGAGGCGCAAATTACCGACAAAACAGTAGCGGTAATGTATGTTGCAATTGGTGGTAATGCGGGCCGTTACGATGAAGTTGTTGAACTGTGTAAAAAGCATCAAATAAGATTGATACTAGATGCGGCTCACGCAGCTGGTAGTAAACTTCGAGGAATGCAATTAGGTCAAGAAGCTGATTGCGTAGTATTTAGTTATCAAGCAGTAAAAAATCTACCAACTGCAGATTCAGGCATGATTTGCTTTCATGAGAAAAAATTCGATGAATTGGTGCGTCGACTAACTTGGTTGGGTATAAATAAAGATACCTTTGCCCGCACAGCAGCTCAAGGAGCATATAAATGGCGTTATGATGTACAAGAGCTTGGCTATAAAGCGCATGGTAATTCAATAATGGCGTCAATGGCATTGGTTTCGTTGAAATATTTAGAAGAGGATAATGCTTATAGACGTCAAGTCGCCTCTTGGTACGAAGAAGAGTTGGCTAATGTATCAGGCATCTCTATCGTTAAGCATACCAATGCAGAGGAATCTTCAAGGCATTTATTCCAAATAAGATTGCAAGGGCGTGACGAATTATTAGTTTTCTTAAATGAAAATGATATTTATCCGGGGGTCCACTATGTAGATAATTCTGAGTACCAACTATATAGTGAGCAAGCTGGTAAATGTCCAATCTCAGCAAAAGCAAGTGATGAACTTGTTACTCTTCCTATTCACTTAAATATTACGAGAGAACATGTAAGTTTGGTTTGCCAAAAAATTAAGGATTTCTTGAATGCTTAAAGATAGTACTGCTGATGTTTTAAAGGATTTTAAAGACTCTTTGGGGCATTGGCGCATATGGTATTTTTGGGGAAAGCAAGATATTAAAGGGCGCTATAGACGCTCTTTTTTTGGCGGTAGCTGGGTAATCATACATTTGCTTGTGTGGTCAGCTAGTGCGGCCATTATCTACGGTAAGTTTTTCAATCAAAATGTTGTCGACTTTATGCCATACGTCATGGTTGGGTTTTCACTTTGGGGTTTTTTTAATAATACACTTGCTGAGGGGGGAAATGCGTTCCTTGCCGCGGAAGGTTATATAAAGCAAATTCCATTTCCATCAAATGTTTATTTGCTGAGAAACTTTACTGGTAATGTAATAAACTTTCTGGCCTTAATACCTGTGATGGTTGTTACTTATATCGCATTAGATCGAGGCTTCTCTATCAATATGCTTTGGGCAATCCCCGGTTTACTGGTGATTTTCCTAATCTCTTTTTTGCATATTGTAATCGTAGCTCATTTGACTCTTATTATTAAAGACTTACCGCATGCGATAGGTAGTTTAATGCAGCCATTGTTTTTTATCACTCCATTGATTTACGTTAAAGAGGCAATACCGGCTGCTCATTCATGGGTGTATGAGTACAATATTCTTTTTTATATGTTAGAAGTAGTTAGAAGACCATTGGTGAGCTACGAGGCAGTGCCTTTTCATTACTACGTTATCCTAGGTGGATATACTTTACTTCTTCTTGCCGGTGCAATATACGTCTCTCGATGTTTGCGCCCACAAATAAGTTATAAACTATGACCAAAAAGTCCCTTATTCTCGAAAATGTTTCTGTGGAGTTTGAAACAACATCAAAGGAAGCGACGGCTTCTAAGCAGCGATTTAATTTTTTCAATAGGCCAAAAAAACAAGTTGTGAAGGCCTTGAACAATATCTCGATCGAGATAAATGAAGGCGAAAGAGTTGGCATTTTAGGATTAAATGGTGCTGGGAAAAGCACTCTTTTACGAGTGATGGCCGGTATTTATCGACCACATAAAGGAAAAATCCAGATCAATGGGCACGTTAACCCAATGTTTGAACTTGCGACTGGTGTTGAATTTGAAATGACTGGTTGGGAAAATATTGCATTGAGGGCTCAGTTACTTGGAATAAATCATGAGAAAATACCGGAGATAGTACCTGTGATTGGAGAATTTACCGAGTTAGGTGAATTTTTAAATTATCCGGTTAAAACCTATTCTTCAGGTATGTTTGCCCGCCTTGCATTTGCTGTATCAACGGCTATCGACCCTGAAATCTTGTTGCTTGACGAAATCGTGGGAGCTGGTGACTTGCAGTTTGAGGACAAAGCTGCAAAAAGGATGAACGAATTAATTGAAAAAGGAAGTATTATTGTATTTACATCACATAATATGCATTTGCTTGAAAAATACTGCGAAAGGACGATTTGGTTGAAAAAAGGTGAAATTGTAATGGATGGTGACACTCCCAATGTAACTAAAGCTTATATAAGTTCGAAAGCCACTGTCTAAGTTGCTAAAAATAAAAAGATTTATGTTATGGAAAATAAAAAAATAAAGGTCTTGGCAATTGTCCCTGGATATATTCCTTCTGTAATATTAGGAGTGTTATACCCCTTACTAGAACTTAAAAAGAGAGGTCGCATTACTTTCGATGCTGTCAATACTGGTCGAGTGATGGCAGGGGGGATTGATTTTTCTAGGTACGATGTAGCGGTTTTTTGTCGTCATACTGAGTTAGATGATTTACGAATTGTTAATCAACTTAAACTATTTAATATTCCATACGTTTATGAATTTGATGATAACTTTTACCGAATTCCAACAGGTTCTCCGATAGGTGAATACCACCGTTGTCCAAAACGCCTATATGCGCTGCGTTACCTACAAAAAAATGCAAGTGCTGTTAGGTGTTATAGCAAAAAAATAGCGAGTGACCTAAATAAAATAGGCGTTCCACATATCAGTTTGAACCGCCCTTACTTTGATTTTGAATTACTCGATAAGATCAAAAAAACAGCTAGACGGAAAAATAGTGATAACAACGTAGTTCATATTGCATTTGCAACAAGCCGCAGTGATGATGAAATCGTTAATAAATATGTTGTACCTGCATTAATTCAGATACTTAATAAATATCCAGAAAAAATTAAAGTTACTTTATTTGGTAATATTAGGCTTCCAACCTTAACAAAGGTAGGAGGTAAACGAGTTGAAACTATTAAATTTAATAAAAGTTATCGTGAGTTTTTAGCGAGTTTTATAAAACAAAAAATTGATATTGGTCTAGCACCCCTTTCAAATGGCGATTTTGAAAATTCTAAAACGGATAATAAGTTTAGGGAATATAGTGGATGTCGCGCTGCGGGTATTTATTCTGATGTTGAGTTATATAAAAATAGTGTTGAACATAACCACACAGGTGTTTTGGTTGAAAACTCGATTGATGCTTGGTTTAAGGGGATCGAAGAATTAGTTCTAAATTCCGAATTAAGAGGTTCAATTATTGACAGAGCCGAAGTTGTCTCGCGAAGGCGCTACCAAAAAGACAACTATATCGATGAGTGGGAAAGTAACCTTAAAGCAGTTCTTGAAAAAAGTTACGCCAAGCAAGCGTTATTTGAACAAGAACCACGGAAAGGCAAGATAGTTCACTTATTTGCAAACCACAAAAGCTCGTTGCAACTAGCTGTAAGTCAAAAACTAGATCTGATTTTACGTGACAATGAATTGCTTAATTACAAAGGGTACGTTGATATTGCGAAAATAAATGAACTGCACTCTTGTAAAGGTACATTTGCGGTTATGCTGTGTACTTCTGAAAAGGAAATAGACAAACTCTTGTTTTTGTCTAAAAAAAGTTCAATTGAGAAGGCGTTGGTAATTGCGCCTAATAGTTTTAAAAATCGTTTTAAAAATATATTAAATGATATTTCATTTATAGGATTCGATGATTCGATCATCGCCGTAGAAAAAACAAATAGAAAAAACAAAACTGTATTTAATATAGATAGTGCTGAAACTATGTCTGAGCTTGATTATTTATTAAATATGGAAAGAGAAATATTTGACAACAATTTTTATATCGCGTTTTTGGATAAGTTAAAAGCGCATAATGTGCTTGGTTTCCCTGCACTCGAAAGTAGAGTGAAACAACCATTTTTGTTAAGTAAATTTACTTTTATCTCGAGACTATTCAACTTTGTAACTTCAGTTATCAGTGTCGTAGAAGCAAAGATTATCGAATTCAAATTAAATAGATTAGGTCGACTCTAATTTATTAAATAAAAGGTTCTAAAATGGCAAAAACTCAATTTAATAGTGTAAAAATATCAGGCATTGTCACAGCAGTCCCTGAGACAGTTAACTGTATTGATGATGAAATAGAGAAATATGGTGGTAATGAAAAGCAAATAGCGCGTATTAAGCGGGCAATTGGTTTAGATAAAAGACATGTTGCCGATCAGTCAACAACAACACTTGATCTCTGTGTGTTTGCGGCGGAAAAATTAATATCGGGTTTAGATATTGACAGACAAGAAGTTGATGGCGTTATATTTGTCACTCAAACACCAGACCACTTCCAACCTTCCAATGCTGCAATTGCGCATGGTAAGCTAAATTTAGATAAAAATGTGGCTGCATTCGATGTTTCTCTAGGCTGCTCAGGTTATGTTTATGGAATGTGGATGGCGCATATGATGATCGCATCCCAGACCTGCAAGAAAGTATTATTGTTAGCCGGTGATACGCTGAGTAAATGCGTTAATAAACGGGATCGTTCGACAGCTCCACTTTTTGGTGATGCAGGTACGGCGACTTTGGTGGAGGTAAGTGCTGAAAATACACAAAGCTACTTCTCTTTACATACAGACGGCAAAGGTGCTAAGCATATTATGCAACCTGCTGGTTGTTTTAGGGTACCGAAGTCTGAAGAAACTGCAATTGAAAATGTTGATGAGGAAGGTAACTATCGTAGTGACAATGATATTGCAATGAACGGTGGTGAGGTATTTAACTTCTCAATTAAAACCGAGCCTCCTGCAATTACTGAAATTCTGGAGTTTTCCGGTACTACGATTGATGATATTGACTTTGTGGTGTTCCATCAGGCTAATAAGTATATTATTGGCAACATTGCAAAACGCCTTAAACTTTCGTTAGACAAAGTGCCATGTGATACAGTTAGTAAATATGGCAATCAAAGCAGTGCCTCAATACCTTGCACTATAAATGATGCCTTAAGTGATAAGGTTGAAAATCAAAAACAGCGAATTATTTTATCAGGTTTTGGTGTTGGCTTATCTTGGGCTAGCGCATTACTTGATATCGAAAAAATTTATTGTCCACCAGTATATATCTACACCAATAAGGAATAAAAATGAACAAGCAAGATTTTTTAACAGAATTAGCAGATGTTATGCAACTGGAAGATGTGATTGATGAGACTGCTCAACTATCTGATTATGTTGAGTGGGATTCTATGGCGTATTTAGGGGTTATTTCTATGTTTGATATTGAATTTTCAAAGAGCATAACAGTAGAAGAACTAAAACAGATGGAAAGTGTCGCGGATTTAATTGAATTAGCTGGTCTAAGCGCATAATTTCTTTATGAGTAATCTCTATTTAGTGACAGGTGTAAGTTCAGGCATTGGGTTTGCTATAGCTGAATTATTATTACACCAAGGCCACAAAATTGTTGGCGTTTCGCGTTCTTGTTCAGATAATGTCAAAGTACTGAAGAAGAATTTTGCTGATAGCTTTGTTCATGAATCTAGGGACTTAAGTGAAGATATAGATAGCTTACCTAAGTGGGTTATAGGACTGAGTAAAATTCATGGTCGATTTAGTGGATTTGTACATGCAGCAGGTGTACTTCAGGTATTGCCATTGCGCTTTAATTCACAGCAAAAAATGCTTGATATTTTTACCCTAAATGTATTTTCAGCATTGCAAATTGCTAAAGGTATTGCGGATAAACGAGTAAAACATGAAGACGGCGCATCTATCATCTTTATTGCGTCGATTGCCGCTAATAGTGGTGCAACGGGCACAATTAACTATAGTGCTTCGAAAGGTGCACTAATTAGCGCAATGAAATCGATGGCAAAAGAGCTTTCACCCGATGGCATTCGAGTGAATAGTATTTCACCGGGGCTTGTTAAAACAGATATGACACTGAATCTTAATAGTGAATCTTTCTTCGCCCGTATGGAACAACAGTATCCGCTGGGGCTAGGTGGCGTTGAAGATATCGCTGAAGCAGCTAGTTATCTTATTTCCTGCCAATCCAAGTGGATTACAGGAACTGATTTAATCGTAGATGGTGGCATAACTTTAGGAATAAATGAATGAATAATGTAATAAAATTAGTTTTAGACGTAGTAAAAGAAGTCGGCGAAGACCAGGAGAATGCTGAATTAATCGACGCAACAGAAGATACGCGCTTATTTGGCGCTAATTTAGATAGCATGGGAATAGTGTTTTTAGTGACAGACCTAGAAGCTGCAATATCGGATGAATATGATGTTGATTTAACGCTTGCTGATGAACGTGCAATGAGCCAAAAAACTTCTCCGTTTCGCAGCGTAAAAACTTTATCTAAATATGTAGATCAACTTATTAGCGAAAAACAGTAAGGTAATCAAGATGAACACCCTTAGTTATATAATTACTGGTACTCGAAAAGGTCTCGGAAAGGAACTTGCAGAATACTACTTATCAAAAGGCCATAAAGTAGCTGGGTGCAGTCGAGGCAAAGCGAGTATTCAACATGAAAATTATATGCACTTTGAGTTAGATGTGTCTGACGAGTCTGCGATAATGAAAATGGTCAGAACTGTAAATAAAGCATTTGGTGGTATTGATATTTTGTTAAATAACGCCGGAATCGCAGCAATGAACCACTTGCTTACATCTCCTTACAATAACGCAAAAAGTGTATTTGCGACAAATTTTTTTGGCACTTTCTTGCTAACGAGAGAAGTGTCAAAAGTTATGATGAAAGCCAAAAAAGGCTCGATAGTAAACTATACAACGGTTGCTGTACCGCTAGATCTGGCTGGTGAGGCGGTTTATGCTGCCAGCAAATCAGCTGTTGAGAGTTTTACTCGCACATCGGCTAGAGAACTTGGTGAATTTGGTATTCGTGTAAATGCAGTAGGACCTACACCTGTTTATACTGATTTAGTAAGAAATATTCCAAGCAACAAGCTAGATGATCTTTTAGAGCAGCAGATAATTCAGCGATTTGGTGAAGCCGAAGACGTGAGAAATGTAATTGACTTTTTCAACAGAGAAGAAAGTAATTTTATTACCGGACAAATTATCTATCTCGGTGGAGTAATGAAGTAATGACTTGGCTCAGTGAACATTTTGGAAGTTTGAGTGAGAAACCAGCAATTGTTGATGTAAATGGCGAGTTTTCTTACGCAGAATTAGTAGAAAAAATAGATGAGTATAGCAGTGAAATCTCAGATTGCATTGCGCCAGGTGATATTGTTGTTATTCTGGCAGACTATAACTTTTACTCTATTGCACTACTACTCGCCCTCCATAAAAAGCAGGTAATTATTGTGCCGATTGTCTCTCAGAATAACGAGGAAGTTAACAGTCGTATTAAAGTTGCCAATGCTGATTGGATTTTACGTCTAGAAAGTGGTGTTGTAGACGCTGAAAAGTTAAATAACAATGAAGCAAAGCACGCACTTGTTAAGGATTTAGTTAAAAAAGGTCATGCAGGACTAATTTTATTTAGTAGCGGCAGTACGGGTGTGCCAAAGGCCATGATTCATGATCTAGACAACTTGATCAATAGTTTTAAAGGTAAAAACACAAAGAACCTTAATATGCTGGTGTTTTTGATGTTTGACCATATTGGTGGTTTAAATACATTACTAAATACATTAGCTATGGGAGCTAGAATAATTCTGCCGACAAATCGAAATGCCGAACATATTGGTCAGCTGATAGAAAACTATAAGGTCAATGTGTTGCCCGCGACACCAACATTTTTAAATATGTTATTGATGGCTAAAGCACATGAGAATTATAATCTTAGAAGCTTAAAAATGATTACATATGGTACGGAAACTATGCCAGAAAGCTTATTAACTAAGCTTAAAGACGCATTCCCGCGAGCTAGGCTTTTACAAACATTCGGCACTAGTGAAACAGGCATAGCTCAAACTAGTAGTAAATCTTCCGATAGCTTGGAAATGAAACTAGATGATCCAAATACTGAATATAAGATTGTCAACAATGAACTTTGGTTACGTAGTAAAACACAAGTTCTAGGCTATCTCAATGCAGATATGAGTAGCTTTACAGATGATGGTTGGTTCCAAACCGGAGATCTCGTTGAACAATCTGAAGATGGTTATATTAAAATAATTGGTCGCAGCAAAGAAGTGATCAACGTAGGTGGAGAAAAAGTCTTACCTAACGAAGTTGAGTCAGTATTACTTGAGCTGGATATTATCGAAGATTGTATGGTTTATGGAGAGAAAAATGCCATAACCGGTCAAATGGTCGCTGTACAATTAGTTTTGAAGGATGGGGCTATAGAAAAAGATGCCAAGAAGGAAATTAGAAGTCACTGTAAAGAGAGGCTAGACACCTATAAAATTCCTGTACGCTTTAAATTTAGCGACAAAACTAACTTTGGTGAACGGTTTAAAAAAATGCGTTTAACAAAAGTAGGTGATAAGGATGAAGCTTAGTAATTTTAGTGTAGAGCTACATCCGCTAAAGGAAGAGCATCTAGAACTCATGCGGTCTTGGAGAAATAGTGATTTTGTAAAGCAATATCTTCACTTTCAAGGAGAAATTACAGAGGAGATGCAGCGAAATTGGTTTTATTCTCTAAATGAGAGTAATAGCTACTATTTTTTAATGCATAATGGAAGTGAGTACTTTGGAAGTTGTGGCTTAAAAAATGTAAATGCGCAGCGTCGCGAAGCAGAAGGAACTATCTTTGTTGGTGAGGAGCGTTTTGTAGGTGGTTTAGATTCCATTAAGGCAATATTTATTATGTATGAATTTGCGTTTTCCTACTTAGGCGTTGACAAGATTGTTGGCGATATTATTAGTTCTAACAAACGTGCTATCCGATTCAACAAGTTGCTTGGTTTCAATATCGCGAAGCCCGACGAAAACGGTAATTGCGATATTTTATTAACTAAAGAAAACTTTAATTCAGCTTTAAGCAAGCATGAAAGTATTCTTAATAAAAGTCGCTGAGCCATTTAGTAATGTATGCCTAACTTAGATATTTATTACTACAAATGTAATTATATCGGTCAACGAAATTTTATTGACCGATGTAATTCCTTTCTAACTACATTAGATATTACTTTTGATGAAAGAAACGACTATCGAAGTATTTCTCGAGTTTTATTAATACAACTGCTTAATCAAATCTATAAGCTGCCATTGTCAGTAATATGTTTTGATTATACATCAACGGGTAAACCGTACCTAAGCGATAATTCAGCAGGAATTTTTTTTAGTATTAGCCACAAGAAAGATGTATTCGTTATCGCTATTTCAACGCAGTATGAAATTGGGGTGGATGTTGAGTATATTGCCAAACGACCAAAACTACTCAGGATTGCACAAAGGTTTTTTACAACCCGAGAAATACATAACATTACATCTAAGGTTTCTATCGACTGTAAATTAGACACGTTTTTTGATTTGTGGATTTTAAAAGAATCTTACCTTAAGGCATGTGGAGCAGGCTTTCAATTTGGAGTTGAAAAAGTTGAAGTTTATTCATCTGGTTTAAAACAGTACGGTTTTAAAGTAGGTGAAACCGATAACACTCAATATTCGGGGAAACTTTTTGAAAAAATATACTCAGAATATAAGTTTGGCATTGTCTTTCCTGGCAAATTAACACCAAAGTTTAAAACTTTTGAGCTGCTTGACCAAGATTTAAGTCTAAATAATCTTGCTATTCAAGAAACCAATTTAATGCGCGTATAATTAAGCAGGAGAGTGCTTTGAAAATAGTTGATTTAGGGTGTGGAAGAAAAAAAATTGAAGGTTCGATAGGAGTCGACTTTTCTTCCTTGTCTGATGCCGATATTTCACTTGACCTCAATACAGAAAAACTTCCTTTTGAAAATGACTCGATAGATTACTTTTTTAGTTCACATACGTTAGAACATTTGACGGTTGAAGGTTTTTTAAATGTAATTTCAGAGGTATATCGGTGTTTAAAACCTAGCGGACAGTTTCTATTATTAGTTCCTTATTATCAGGTTGATGTCAACTTTGCCAATATTTTTCATAATAATCAGATCGCGTTTAATGAACACACCTTTAGGTTTTTTTCATCAAGTTCAGAGTGCCTCGCGCTCGACAAAGAAGATTATCAAACGGCAGGGTGCCCTCATTGGGGGTTAAGATATTCTGCAAACTCTGAGCTGGCAATCGAATTTGAAACAATCGCAATTAACTTTTATTACTTTAGAGAATTTGAGGAGCTTTCGCAGCAAGAAAAGAGAATGTTGCGCCGGAAGTCAATGAATGTGGTTGAACAAATTAGCTACCATCTTAAACCTATAAAGCCTTGCCCAGTTAGACCCGAAACTGGCCCCATCGATGATGATACTGATAAATATGCATATATTGACGGACAAATAGATTATTTAATAGGGCAGGTGGATTATATTAAACACCATATCGAGCCACATTTAAATGGACCGAGTGTAATTGACTCGATGCTTACATTTGTGGATAAACATAAGAGTACCCTTGAGGCTTACAAAAAAGTTAAACAAATGGATAAAACACAGATATATCGTAGACAAGGAGAGCTTTTTATTGATGATGATGGCCTATTGTTTCCTCCTGGAATGGTGATTATGAACTTGCAGTCGAAAATAGATCAGTTTCAACAGTTTATTGATCAGTACGTTGTAAGTGTAACTATTTAACAGGTACATTTAACTATTTTGTAAATGTTAGATGCGATTGGTATCGTGGTTTTGTTGTGAGCTGCTAAATTAAGCCACTATGAATTGTTACTCATTGCTTCAGCAGAATAAATAGACAGAGAGAAAATTAATTAAAGGTATTTAAATGGATGAGCTCATATCAAAAATTGCGGAAAACTTCTCAAGCGATTTTGAGGTTAGCAAACTCAGAAACAGAGAAAAGCAATTTATTTGGCATGTTGCAATGCCAAAAAGTGGTTCCACATGGGTTAGTAATACGCTTTCTGAAATTCTTAATGGATTGGGTTGGGAGACTATGTCGTTATTACCCTGTTATGGCTATCGTCAACAGGAATTAGACACTAAATCAATTTTACAAAATAATCGACTCAATAAAGATTTATTTGCTATTCAACAACACTGTTGCGCTTCAGAATATGTTTTAGAGACTATTGCACTTTATGATATTAAAGTTGTGCTTCAGGTTCGTGATTTGCTTGATTGTTTAGTTAGCTCGTTAGATCACCTAGATAAAGAAAGTGTGATACAGCCAAATTCATTTATGACTATAGAGCAGTGGCAAGTTTTGGACAAAGATCAACGCACGAACTATATCGTTGATTTCATAGCTCCTTGGTATTTTAAATTTATTACAAGTTGGACTACGCTATTAAAGCAATACAATATCAAATATCACATTGTAAAATATGAGCAACTTTTGTTACAACCAGAACAAGTATTTGTTGATTTGTTTGAGTTTTGTGGTGTCTCTATGGACAACTTAGGTGCTAGTGTTGAAGAAATAATTACACCCGATAGGCCAAGTCGGTTAAATGTTGGAATAACTGGTCGTGGACAGACATTAAGTAATAATGTAAAACAAAAAGTCGATCAATTAAGGTCCTACTATTCTGAAATAGACCTCTCACTTGTTGGGCTATAAACAGTAGTTTATGTTGCCTATCCCTAACCTTGCAGCGGTAGTTATTGCATTTGAGCCGGATTGCCGAGTATTAAATAAGTTATTGACTCAGTTATCTTCAAGTGTAGAACACCTTATTGTCGTGTTTAACTCTGACTACCAGTCTTCACAAATTGAAGACTTTGAAAACTTATTGCTGATTCAAAATAACGAAAATTTAGGCATTGCTGAAGCATTGAATCAGGGAGTTCGCAAAGCGCTCGCACTAGACGCCTCGAAAGTGGTATTGTTTGACCAAGACTCTGATATTTGCAGTAACCACATACCATCACTTTACAATGAATTTCTAACCGCTCGAAAGTTATTGCCTAATGTGGCTGCTTTAAGTCCTAGGTTTTTCAATATCCATACGGGTATTCGAGAACCTTTTTACTCTTATAATAAAGGTAAACTGAAAAAAGATATTTATGCAAACAGTAGCATTTCCCTATTTTATAGCGACTTTTCGATTACATCGTCAATTCTGATTTCTAGTGAAGTATTTAGTCGGGTTGGTTTGTTTGATTCGAAACTATTTATTGATCAAGTCGATACCGAGTGGAATTTCCGAGTAAAAAAAAATGGGTATATAATTTGTGGTACTGATGGCGTTCAAATGAAGCATAGCCTAGGTGAAGAAGGCACGGATTTTTTTGGTAAAAAAGTATATATTCATAGTCCTTTTCGAGTTATGTATCAATTAAGAAATAGTATTCGCTTGGCTAAGTCGTGTTATATGCCAAAATGGTTTTTAATTAAACAAGCATGTTACCTACTTGTTTTATATTCTTATATAGGGTTTAAAAAAAGGGATTTAAACTACTTTAAATCCCTTGTGAGTGGATTAGTTAAAGGATTATTTAGCAAACATTAATTGCTACTAAGTGCGTTTACTTTTTGTTCTAGAGCTTCAATTTGTGCTGTTTTAGTATCAAGCTGATTTTTAAGTGCTTGAATCGCTGCTAATGATACGCCCGCAATATCAGTGATTGAGATGCGATCTGAGTACGTACCATTTAAGCCAAATACCTTGTGAAAGTCTTCTGCTATTGGCCCAATATGTTTGATATTACTTCCGTCTTTAATGTAGTTCCATTGCGATATATTCAAGCTCGAAACGCCGTCAAGAATGGTGTCTAAGTTTAGATTAGAAAAGTTCTCTTTTGTCATTATCGACGAGGTATAAGTTGTCCCGTTAGCAGTTAAGTTGCCAGGAATGGTCAAGTTACCACTGCTGTCCAATTGAAATGTAGAAAGGTAAGTGACAGCATTTAAATCTGCATAGTTTTGTTTAGAAATGCGAAAATCACCCGCACCATCTCTCAATATTAACCACCTATCTTGGTCTGCAGTGTGGTCTAGACCAATCCATGCTGGTCCGTTATTTTCTAAGTTCAATAGTAGTTTTGGATCGGTAGAGGGATCATTATCACGTAATTTAGCTAATGTGTCTGTCCGAGAGGATTTAGAACCAACAGCTTCAAAAGTTACGTCTGGTGATGAAGTTCCAATCCCCACATCACCATCAGACTGCACTATAAATTGTGATTGTCCGCCTGTCGTTTGCACATCAAACAATCCATTTGGCGTGTACCCGTTGTCGATATTTACACCTACATTACTTGAAGGGTCAATTAAAAAAGCATGGTTGTTAGCGTTTGACGAATGGGCAACGTCAAATTGACCATCAGGTGAGGTCGTTTCTAAACCAACATCGCCATCAGAAGCTATATAAATACTCGCATTGGACGCACCTGGTTGGATTCTAAATGGAAGTGTACCGCTGTTCGTTGCATCACGCACAAAGAAGTTACTCTCATTACCTGCAACATCCCAAGTCTGAGCAGAAAAGCCCGACGAACCGTCTTGTTCTAAGCGAAGTGTTGGTGTGTTACCCTCTTTAATGTGTACATTCGCAATTGGAGCACTGGTACCAACACCTATGCGACCCACATCGTCAATATATAGTGCGTTAGTTCTAGCGCCTGCTTCTACTGTAAATGGGGTTTTACCACCATCAATATCATCTATTGAGAATCGATTCGCGCCACCATTTGTAGAGTCATTTGCTGTAAGTTGCCAGTCATTTGATGGGAAAGAAGCCGATGAACTGGTATCTTGAAATTTAATGCGAACGTTATTTTCTTTTAAGCGAATAGTATCAAAATTGAAACTTTCACCGTTGTTACAATCTAGGCCAACACATACACTGCCTTGAACAATCAAATTATCTGAAATTTGTTGGTCAGCCTGAGCCTGTAAGCTCATCAATAGAGCTGTTGTTAGGGCACTGGTTTTAAATATATTTTTTGCGTTCATTATTTAGTACCCTATTCTAATCCTAGCTTAAAAGTTGGTTTTTTCTCAGTTGCTTGTTGATGTGTTTTTACTGAAAAATTCTCGGTAGTAAACTTACCACCAGTCACGTCTACTTTACTAATGTAGCCTCTCGCGTCTTCAGAACGACCATTGTTCATAGTGTCCTTGATTTCTTGCAGATAAGTAACAGCTTGTATCTGATAATTAAAAGTGCCATCCACAGGCAAGTTCAAATCACCAATATCTAGTGACGGCGTGTCAGACTCAAATGATTTCGAGAAGCCACTTGGGCCCGAAACAGAGATTATGTATTTGTCGTAGTGTTTTACCGGAGTGAAGTCGATATGGCTTGTCGATTTTGTAATGGCAATATGCTCAGATTTAGATTTTTGAATTTTTATTATATCGGCATTAGCTAATGCGCTGCCACTGGCAAACACACAGGCCAACATTAAGGTTAGCTTGCTGGACATTGTTCGTTCCTCTACGTTCGGGTACAACCCTAGTAAACGTGTGCGTTAGTTACACTGTTAAACACGAGATTGCTATTCAGTAATAGTTATTTATTAGTTTAACAAATATTTACAATTGTGGAATAATAGTTTCTATAATTATTGGTCTGAACAGTTCATGTTCGACCCATTTGTTATCATTCATAATAGATGAATAAATTCTTAATTATCCCTTGCTCATCGGTGGATACTAACGCGTATGTTTCTTTTAAAGCCTATTTATTTTTTTGCTATTGTTTGGGTGTTAATTCACTCTCAAGCTGTTTTGGCAAGTTCTAATAACTCCTTGAAAACGATTTTAAATGCCATTAATGAGCTCGAAAAAAAATCTGAGCCCAAATGTTATGCAACGGCTTCTCGTTTAGAGGACTTTATGTTTGGGACTCCACTAAGTGATAAGGCAAGATTTGCTAAAAACATGCTGCAAAAAGAGTATATTGAAATTCTATGGCAGCACGCACACGTTTTAGCTGAAGCTGAATCCGAGCAAGTCGTATTGAAAAGCCATATACTTGAAGCGCAAAAGCAGTTTTTTTTAGTGAATCAGGATAAAAATCAACACTGGCGCATCACGTTTTCTGGCGACAATAGTGTAACGTTACACAAAGATGATAAGCGTCAGTATGGAAGTATTGCTTATTCATTGAGGGCAGTCCTTGCCGTTCAACAAGATGCATTGCTCGATTTTGACAACCAACTACTGCCACTAACAGCTAGGGCTGTTGATGCAATGAAGAATAGCTTAGATTTTTACACGTTGGCAGCATTAAAAGTTGCAGACAACACTGCACGCATCAACAATCAAGCTGAAATTGAACTTGAAGTCATTAATTCGATTTGGCGTGAACTTGGTGTGAGAGAGAAGCCTGTTCAAAAACAAAATGGCTCTATTAAATACGCTAAGCGCTCACCTACATTACTTAATGCAATGGTTGAGAAAAAACTCAGTTCATATTCAGCTTACAATCAAGTTTCAAATCAAGTGTTTTTACGAAACCTACAGGTATATTTTGCTCGAACTTCTTGGCCAAGCAACAAATCTGATAGTGATGCAATAATTAATCTATACGCTGAGATAATAAGTGAGTTTGCAAGCGACCTCTATTTAGGCGCTCAGCAATTGGCGATGGAAAATAAACAAAGCTTAGTGCAAGAGAGTGATGTATATGAATTTGCTAATCAATTTATACCTCATAAAATTAATGAGTATGAAGATGCTTTGTTCTTCCCCAAGTTAGGTAATAAGGGAATGGTGTATATTGAGTCTTATGACATGGATGCATTTCGTGATGCTGGCGCACATTGGCATTACTTAAAAACAGCGATAAACAAGCCCGAGTTTGACTTATATATTGAACCAGACCCATTCGCAGCAGAGTTATTGACTGAAAACATTGCTCAATATGGTGTTTTACTATTACGAGAAGCTGGCTCAATTGCCAAACAAGATAATGCGGCTAATTTAAACGTTGCCCATTTATCTCGGGCAAAGCAGCTTATCATCGATAAAACCAAACAACATACTAACGCATTAGTATCTAATAATTATGAGCAACCATTAGCTTCTGCTGAACATAGTATTAAATCTGCAACGTTTTCTAATGTATCCAAACAAGCAAAATTTGATTATGAGCATCGCTCGTCAGATTGGTTAAATCGCCAACTTAGAACATTTTTACGTCGTGACAAGTCTACAGGTGTTATTACTATTCCTCCGGCATTCGGTGGCTCAGGGGTTGCTGCAGAAGATATAAACAATGACGGATTAATTGATATTTTTATATTAGGGGGGCGCGGCAACAAGCTGTTTTTGAACATGGGGGATGCTCAGTTTAATGATGTGACTGAACGCTACAAATTAAACTGGTCAAGAAAACAGGACAACCATCCAGGTGAAGCTCGTCAGCCGATAGTTGCCGATATTAATAACGATGGGTGGCAAGATATTATTGTTACTTACGTCAATGATACGCATCGCGTTTATCAAAATATCAAAGGGCAATATTTTAAAGATGTAACTGAAATCGCTCAACTGGGAGGGCAAGGTCTCGTCGGCGGTCCGGCTACCGTGTTTGATTATGATCGTGATGGCGATCTTGACTTATACATTACTTATTTTGGTAACTATATCACCGGCGATTTACCTACCTTAAAACGCCGTAATACCAATGGGAAACCCAATCAATTGTATGAAAATATTGGTAATTTCAAATTTAAAAATGTAACAAAAGGCTCTGGTTTAGACAATACAGGATGGGCTCAAGCAGTTGCGCACACCGATCTGAATAATGATGGTTGGCAAGACGTGATCGTTGGGAATGATTTTGGTGTTAATGGTTACTACATAAATCAAAAAAATGGCACATTCATCGATGTTTCCTCAAAAATTGGTACCGATAAGCCTTCATATACTATGGGAATTGGTATAGCGGACCTAAATCAAGATTCGTTACCTGATATATATATTTCAAATATCGTAACCATGAATAAAGATGAAACTTACGTCCTGCCAAATGAAGATACTCAAATGAAGTTCGATGCAGAGAAGCTTGCTCATATGCGAGTGATTGAAGCAAATGATCTGTTTATGTCCTCAAAAAGCGATGGCTTAAGTTATCAACCAAGTGAGCGTGTGGGGCGGGGGTACTCCTCAACGGGATGGTCTTGGGATGCTGACTTTTTTGATTATGATCTTGATGGAGATGATGATTTATATGTTCTAAATGGAATGAATGAGTTCAATTTATACAGTAGTAAAAACCCTTACTTTGAGGATCAACACGGAAACAAGCAAAAAGCACTTCTTCCTGTTAGCGAGAAAGAATTAAATATTTTCTTTGAGAATAAAGATGGGCACTTACAAACAATGGATAGTTCGCTAGGTTTAAATTTATTGAGTAACTCTCGAAGCGCCAGTTATTTTGACCTTGAAAATGATGGTGACTTGGATATCGTTTTAAACAATTACCATGAACCAGCAGCATTGTTTCAAAATAATTTAAAGACGAGCAGTGGCTGGTTAAAAGTTAAACTGTTAGGCGCTCCCCAAAAAAATGTAACGAAAGACGCTATTGGAGCTCGAATCTACCTAACACTTCCTAATGGACATAATATTTGGCGCGAGGTGCGAAGTACGGACGGATATATGTCAGTACATCCTAAAGTGCAGCACTTTGGTCTGGGCAATGCAAAATCGGTTAAACTTAAAGTCGTGTGGCCTAACGGCGAAACAAGCACTATTGAAAATGTAAAACCCAATCAATTGAAAGTAATAGAGCTTTAAACCGTGAATTATTTTAAATACGTAATTTTAGCTTTTTACCTAGTGTTAACCCTAGTGTTTAGTTTTGCACTTAACGCAAAAGTAATGCCTCCAATTAATGTAAACATAAATAACGTAGAGTTTACAAATTGGCTTGATCAATACAAAGAAAAGGCTACTGTCATTGATGAGTTGTTGTATTCCGCAGGGATAGAAAAACCAAGGCAAGTTTATTTGAATGGACTGGTGGTTGAAGCCTCCCCCTATCTACTTCGACACGCTGTCAACCCGATAAATTGGCAAGCGTGGAGTGACAAAGCACTTAATAATGCGAAACAAAAAAATAAACTAATTTTTTTATCAATAGGTTATTCAACATGTCACTGGTGCCATGTGATGGAAAAAGAAAGTTTTGTCGATATTGAAGTTGCAGAATTTCTTAATCAAAACTTTATTAACCTAAAGGTAGATAGAGAATTACAGCCTGCTGTTGACGCATATTTTACAGAGGTACTTACAACGGTTAAGGGCAGTGCCGGGTGGCCGATAACTGCTATTTTAACACCTGATGCTAAGCCAATTTGGATTGATTCATACGTATCTAAATCCGACTTATTAAAGATTAGCGCCCGCTTAGTTACTATTTGGGAAAAAAGTCCAAAGCGCCTGGAGCAAGTGGCTACAAATATTACCCAACAAGTTACGGCACCTAGTAGCGATAATAATGCAAAGTGGTCGCTCGAACGCGTTACTCAAAATATATCAGACACATTAAATCAGTTAGATGTTGATTTTGGAGGATTACCAGGTGCTCCTAAGTTTCCTAGTGAGGCTTTATTGTTACTAAGCCTAGAGCAATACAAGATAAACCCATCCAATGAATTAAAGAAAAAGTTAGTTGTGTGGTTAGATAATTTAAGTCAAAAAGGCATTCGTGATCATGTTCATGGTGGGTTTCACAGGTATGCAACTGATGCCTTTTGGCAGTTGCCACACTATGAAAAAATGCTTTATAACCAAGCGCTTTTAATTCAAGTTTTTGCACGTGCTAGTCATTTGTTAGAACGACCTGATTATCTTGATGTTGCCATAGATACCTTAGAATTTGCTACACACGTAATGCGTTCTCCTGAAGGTGGTTACTATAGCGCAATTGATGCCGACTATCAGAATCAAGAAGGGGGTTATTATCTGTTTAGCAGGCAAGATAAAGCACTTTTAAGTAAAGAAATAAAAGATGCCTTCTTATGGTATCAATTTAAAGACAAAGAGTTATTTGCACCATACTTACGTAACTCTGATTTACCGCCTATTGCACGTAATACACTGAGGGAAAGTAGAGAAAGTCTTCCTCTACCACATATCGATAAAAAAATATTGCTGTCTTGGAATGCACTTTTTGTTGATGCATTGATTGAATTGTATTTTGTTACCTCTGAACATAATTATTTAAAGTCAGCAGAGCAATTAATAGAATACCTTGAGGATAATCTTATTGTGCAAGGTGCATTAAAACGAGCCGTTTATCTTGATACAGCTGGAGGAGATGCAGCACTCGAAGATTATACATATTTGGCTCAGGTGTATGACAGAATGTACATCGCGACATTTAATAATGAATGGCGTAACAAAACAAAGAGCTTGCTTCATAATATTATTGGTGATCAAAAGTTGAATAAAAAGATTCTGAATGTAAATGATGGCGAATTAATATCTGTCGATGCTCTATTTTTGTCACTTTCGGAGCGTTACCGATATTCTGATAGTGTAATAGCTAGTGCTTATAGAAAGCACAAAAAAGACGTTCAAAAAGCGTATCTACGCGCTCCGATCTCTGCATTTAGTGTTGCAAAAGTGTTTTCTAGCGCAGTTCACCCAGTTGGCAGGGCATCATTTGCTCAGGGAAACGGTATGATATCAATTGAAGGGTTGTCTGATACCACGCCATATTTAACAATAGAGCTAAAGCCTGGATGGCATATCAACTCAAACTCGCCAAATCAAGCATCGCTATTAGCAACTTCAATATCTATTGACGGAAGTGCTATTGATAGTAGTTTTTATCCCCAACCAATAGAGAAAAAACTAGGATTTAGTGAACAGCCTTTAAGCTTATTTGATGAAAAAATAAAAGTTAGGTTACCAAGTTATGGCAGCTGGCTAACGCTGGAACTGCAGGCCTGTAGTGAACAGGTTTGTTTATTACCTGAGTCTTTTACATTTAAATTGTAAGTATGTACGGCATAAATTATCACTATGCCGTACAGCACGTTAAATAGGGCTATTTAAATTTAAACTGTTCAATGAGTTGTTCTAATTCTTGTATAAACTCAACCCGCTCAGGCTTCTTGCTGAGGGCTTGAACGACTAAAAATTTATTTTTTTGAAATGATGTAATTTGATAAACCCAAGATTGATTGCTTTGATGCAAAGCATAGGCTTGGGTCGCGAGCGCAGGGATTGAATCTATCTTTATCTGATTATTGGATATAATTTCAGGATCCGAAATACTATTACTATTTGATAAAAAGTGATTACTTAGTTGCTCGATATTATCTATCGGTTTGGCTAGTTTTCCGTGACTAAGAACAACTGTGGCACCTTTAATTTTATTTGAAATAAACACAACAGAGTTTAAATTTCTCTGAACAAGTTTGAACCCACTCGTATCTTTGAAGTAAAAAGGCAAGCCTGTGTATAAACGAGACGAATTATCGGTTTTTACTGCGGTGCTAAATAAACTTTTCTTTATCGCAGCCTTATGATTCATTGAAGACCCTTCAGGATAACTTGCCTCAATTTTAATACTCGACAACTTATCGCCTGCAATTAACCACAACTTTTCATAATAGGTGCCAGAAATTACCTGTTTAAATGTCAATAATGAACACTTTGCACCATTTACTTCTACGATTTCTGATTTCATTAGTTGTAGCTGATTTTTAAGAAAGTTCTCAGGTGTTAACTGCGTCAGATATGTTTGATAGGGAATTTCCACTTCACTAATCTTTATACGCGAAAAAGATTCGGGTTGTATAAAACCATAATGCTCTTGCGTTAACTTGAACCCTTGTGGTACTGAAAGTCGGACTTCGATACCTTGGTTTAGGCGGAAAGTCTGTGCAATTTCTTGGTTCTTATTCTGGTCAGATGTGCTTGAACATGCAGTCAATAACACAAAATATAGAGCCAGAGACAGCGTAATTAAAGGCTTTTTCATCAGATACTTTTTTTTGTAATACTTCATTACTTAGATTAACAAAAATTAATCTTTGTGAATAGATTGTGGTGCTGCTGGCTCTATACTAAAATTACTGTTTATTTTTCCCCAATAAACAGAGCAGTGTTCTCCTGAGCGTAGCGTAATGATAAATATAAATAAAAAACTTTCGTGGTTGTTTGGGGGGGCGTTGATAAGCGCAGCCTGCAACAGCTATGCAGCATCTTCAGTTACTCCAGTTTTTTCAACTGATACTATAGGCCCAGGTGCTAGTAGTCCGTTAGTTATGACTCTAAGCAATGGGAGCGGCACAAGTGATAGAAATATATCATTTACAGCGCCTTTGCCTGCAGGAGTTACTATTTCTAATCCAGTAATAGCGTCTAGCGATTGTGGTATTGACTCTCAGGTAACCGCTACTGCCGGGGGGGCAAGTTTTAGTTTGTCAAATGGCTCTCTAGCTACAGGTAGTGTATGTTCCGTTACTGTTTGGACAACAAGTTCAACACCCGGTACACATACTTTTACAATGCCATCAATCACCATTGGAAGTGATACGACATCATCAGCTAATGATGATTTAGTTGTAAATACATCTCGACCTGGAGTGTCTTTTTCATTTGCATCAGGAACTGCTGTTGTAGGAGAAAATATTAGAGCAACACTGACATTTGATAACTCTTCAAATGGTTCATTAGCGAGCTCATTAACAGCAAGCTTTACACTGCCTGACGGGCTGGAAATATCAGATTTTCCTGACACAACCAATACTTGTGATGCTAATGTTTTCACAGGCGGCAGTGTTGGTGCTCCTGGAGATAGCACCTTCTCACTGTCATTTGGAGGGGGGCTTGACGTCGCCGCTGTTGATGCAGGGGCAACATGCAGCGTTAGTCAAAATTTAAAAGCTAAGAAGCCCGTAAGTGGCATAGTTGCGTCATCTCTAATTAATTATCAAATGGGAGCTTTAGGTTATGCTGCTGATGATATTGTAATAAGTCAACCAGCTTTGATTATGGATGTGCTGTCGCCAGTTTCTCCTGGGCAAAGTACCCAGCTGCAATTTACAATAACAAACTTTGAGCGCTCGTCTTCAGCATCTGATATTGATTTTTCGGTGGATTTAGATGCGCTTACGCCGAGTTCAATTGCAGGGATTAGTTGGACATCTTCTGCAGTGAATAATGTATGTGGCAATGGCGATTTGTCAGGAAGTGGCAGTTCACTTATCACTTTTTCCAATGGCTCGTTAGGTGCGGAACAGAGTTGTACATTTAGCGTTGATGTAAATGTACCACTGGGTACAACTCCTGGATCATATAAAGTTAATTCAAGTACCGTACTAATCGACAGCGTATCTAAAGGCACGGCTACAACTGATCTCGTTGTTGTTGGAGCTCCTACAGCCGCGTTACGTTTTACTCAAAGTGGCGCGAGTGTATCTAGCGTTGCTGCTGGTAGCACCGTAGGTGTGGAATTCACTTTTTCCGATACTAGTAACTCGTCAGTAACTGACCTTCAGGCTTTACTTGAGTTAACTGGTGGGCTGCCATTCCCTATAAGTGCTACACTTCCGCCTACGCCCAACCCTCCATGTGGATCAGGCTCTTCATTATCACTGGTATTTATTGATTCTGACAGGCAAGGGTTGCAGTTGACTGGTGGTAATATAGCTGCAAACGGGTCCTGTACATTTACAGCGGATGTTACTATACCATCTGGACTAGAGACGAGTGTATTAAACTATACAATGACGTCCGCCTCGGCTACGGTAAATGCGCAAACAGTTAACCCAAAACTCCCCAGTTTTTCAATTACTGTAGTGGGTGCTCCAAGCTTAAAAGTAGATATGCCAAAAGGTGTATTAGGTGGGGATTCAGCAAATGCAGTATTCACTTTATCGCACCGAGATATTAGTCCTGCAGCTGCATCTAACATTGGCTTTACAATTGATTTAAATAGCGTTTTATCAGGTCTAACAGCTTCTAACCTTCCATTGTCAGATGTATGTGGCTCTGGTTCTAGTTTAACTGGGTCGGCAGGGGACAGTTTTGTCACTCTTACCGGAGCGAGTTTATCGCCAGACTCGAGTTGTAATTTTAACCTCGCGCTTAATATACCAAACGGTGTTACACCTGGTGAATTTAACGCTACTACTTCTAATGTGACAGCGACAGTTGATGGGTTGAATGTTACTGGTAAATCAGCATCTAGTGATTTATTGGTGGCTGGTCTTGAAGGAACTCTAGAGTTTCTAAGTTCCGCGATTCCAGGCGGCACAGTTACGGCAAGATATTCATTTAGTAATGTAGGGCCTACAGATGCTACATCAATAGTTTTTACTCATAACTTATCAGATCTTACATCAGGAACAGTCTATACTGGCGGTGATTTGAATAACATATGTGGTTCTGGTTCTGCGCTAACTGGAACAACACTTTTGACATTGACCGGTGGCAACCTTCAATCAGGCCAGAATTGCAGTTTTGACCTTGAGATAACGATTCCAGGTGGAGCTGCTTTGGGCAGCTATAACGCAATAACAAGCTCTGTAACATACAACGTAGGGTCCAGTGTTTCAATTGATGCATTGGTTGCGCAATTGAAAGTAGATGTACCTCTTGAGGTTACAGCTAAATTCACATCAGATTTTGTTAACGACAACAGCGCTGCGACACTCGAATACACTTTAATGAACTCAGGGTCACAGCCTATTACGAATATAGCTTTTACTGAGGATTTCAACAGTGCTTTACCAGGATCGAGTGCGAACATTAGCTCTGCAACTCAATGTGGAGGCTCTCTATCGGGGAGCTCAACTTTATCATTCAGTGGTGGTAGCTTAGCTGTAGGAGCATCTTGTACATTGACTGTTGGAGTTGATATGCCTAATGTGGACAGTCAAACCATTTTTTCATCATCTTCCTCGTCAATTACTGGTAATAGTAACTCTATTGCATTTTCTGTTTATCCGGTTTCCACAAATATAAAGGTAATAGATAGCGCGCAGGATATTGTTACAACAATTGGTGTACCAAGTTTGACGTTAACCAATACAGGCCCTGTTTCATTCCCAATTACATTTACCAACGCTGAAGAAGTTAATCTAACTGTGAGTGATGTGCTACTTACAACAACGGGTACAGCGAGCGCCTCTGTTTTTGTTAATAATGGTACAACTACAACTCCTGAAATAGTCTTGTCAAATATCTCAGGAGATGGCTCGTTAGCTTTTTCGATAAAAGCGAGCGTGGCAAGAAACAGTGCAGGTATCTCAATAGCGAGTTTGTCTTCGCAATCAATTAATGTGGATAATGTAAAACCCGTTATCACGATGACTTCAAGTCAAAATGGTAATACCTTGAATAACACAGTGCCATTTGTTGTAGCGATTGATTTTGCTACTGATCTTGACACGTTGAGTGTCAGTAAAAGTGATTTAACATTGGTAAACGCAAGTGTATCTGATTTTTCTGTAACTGATGGAAACAGTGCGAATATCACTTTTAATGCACTTGCAGATGGACCAGTTAGCATTACCTTACCGGCTAACCAAGTTAGAGATAGTGCGGGTAATGGTAATGACGTTCAAACGGTGAACTTTATCTCCGACAATACAAGACCAGTAGTGACTATCAGTACGAATAAAGTAGCTAACAATGGCTCATTTTCGGCAAGCATTAATTTTTCAGAAGTGGTAACGGGCTTCGACGTGAACGATATTGTTGTCGGAAACGCTGCGTTATCTGGTTTCAGTGGTGCAGGCAGCGACTATTCCGTTACAGTGACTCCAGGGGTTGAGGGAACGGTTACACTGGATGTTGCAGAAAATGTTGCCACAGATAATGCAAATAATGGCAATTTGGCGTCCAGTCAGTTAAGTGTTGAATATGACATAACTTTGCCAACTGTTGTTATTACGGCCCCTAGCACTACTCAAACTAACAGTTTCTCTATTTCAGTTGCTTTTAGCGAAATAGTTTCAGGTTTCGACATTGGAGATGTTAACGCAACTAATGCGGTTCTCAGTAACTTTACAGACAATGGCTCTGGTAGCTATTCAATAGATGTAACACCGTCATCTGATGGTGTCGTTTTAATTGATATTTTGGCTGGCGTTGCTTCGGATGCGGCCGGGAATAATAATACTGCAGCTGAACAAAAGAGTGTCTCTTTTGATGGTTCAAGACCAACCGTTGCTATTAGTGGTCCAGCTCAAGTCGGCGGAGCCAAGTTTGATATTCAAATAGCTTTCTCGGAACCGGTAATTGGTTTTGAAAGCTCAGACATTTCTGTTTCAAATGCTAGTGTCGTTTCACTTGATGGGTCTGGGAGTAATTATACAGCGACAATTGTACCCTCAGCAGGTAATTTAGTCACAATCTCAATACCTGAAAACATCGCATTAGACAGTAATGGCAATGCTAATCAAGCTTCTAATCAGCTAGACATAGCGATAGATGACACTAAGGTCAGAGTTACAATAAATGCTCCAGAGAAAGCAAAATCAACGTTTACGACAACAATTGACTTTACTGATAGTGTGACAGGATTCGATATCTCTGACATCCAAGTTATAAACGGGCAATTGAGTAATTTTGTAGCACTTTCAGGGTCTAGTTATAGTGTAGATGTTACAGGTTCACAATCTCTTCAAATCAAACTATTTATTCCTGAAGATGTTGTTTTAGATCAGCTAGGAAATGGTAATGTAGAATCATTAGAGGTTTTAGTTTCTTATGATAGCTTAGCTCCAAAAGTAGAGAGTCTAGTTCCCGTGAATAATAGCGATTCGATTCCAATAACGACTTCGTTCAGTATTGGTTTTGATGAATCGATTGAACTAGGTTCTGGGAAAATCAAGCTGATTGATATTGATAATGGTGACACGATAGAGGCGTCTCAAAGAACAATATTAGGAAACACAATTGAGTTTTCATTTGGTGTCGACTTAAAAGTAGAGACTCGATACCAGGTGCTTGTTGAGCAGGGAGCCGTTCAAGATACTATTGGAAATACAGCACTAGAAATTACAAATTGGTTTTTCACCACTAGCAATACCGCCCCACTAGCAAATGACGATTCAGTAATTGTTAATGAAGATTCAGTGGCAACGATTAATGTGGTGGAAAATGATACTGACGTGGAGGGAGAATTAGATCTTTCCTCTATTGAATTGAATCAGCCTCGTAATGGTTCCGCGGTAGTTAATAATTCTGGGGGGGTAATCTATACTCCAAATTCAGATTATTTTGGAAATGATAGTTTTAGTTATTCAATTGCTGATAAGGCTGGCTTGCGCTCCAATTTAGCTGAGGTTGTGATTACTGTAGAGAATGTTAACGATGCCCCTAAATTTGATTCTCAACCAAATACGGTCGCTGTAGGTGAAGAACTCTATAGTTATGATGTGAAAATATCGGATATCGATAGTGAATCTACTTCTGTAAGGGCTTTGACTAAACCAGATTGGATTGAACTCAATGGCACTAAACTTACTGGAACTCCATCAAGTGAGTTGATTGGTCAATCAATTCCTATCGTTTTGGAGGCATCTGATGGTGAATTAACACAGCAGCAAGCGTTCTCGGTCGAAGTGATCGCATTTGATAATTCCAATTTGATTGTTAGTCAGGAAATAAGCGTATCACCTATTTTAGTTGGGGATGCATTCTTACTGACATTAGAAATTGCGAATAATTCGTCTCAAAGTATTTCTATTGATGCATTGTCTATAGATATTGAAGGTGTGACTATTGAACAGATGACTAATGAATGTTCAGTGTCAGACGCTTCTATTAATTGTCAGATTCCGCAATCATTAGAACCTAGTGCTAAGGAAATTGTGCTGGTGACACTATCTGCAAATTCGGCCGGCGAATTTGTATCAACAGCGACACTAGATTTTAATAGCGGGTACACGAAAAACAATAAATTAGCGAAGGCAATTACGGAGTCTAAATCAGATGAAGTTGGGGCTTCGATAGATATTACCGATGTAAATAGTTTTGCTTTGGGTGATATGAATAATGATGATCTGATTGATATTATTTATGCAGGTAACAAAACTAGTTCTATATATCTCAACCAGGGCGCAGGGCAATATATATTAGGTGCCAATGTTTTAAGTTCTGAAAATGTTTTAGATGTTGAAATATCGGACTTAGATGGTGATGGTAACAATGATATTATTTTTGCAACCGAATCTGAATATGGCTCAGGAGTTTGGTTTAACTCTGGAGACCTAAGCACCGCATCAATACAAATACTCTCAAAATTACCTAGTAAAGCTGTGTTTGTATTTGATGTTACAGGTGATGAAGTTGAAGATGTTGTCTTCCTTGACAATTCTCAGCCAGGGTTCAGTATATTCGCTCAACCATTTGAGCCGCTAATTCAATCTACAAATCGATCTGTACAATTTACGTTAGGTGATCAAGTTCAAGTCAATGATTTGACCAGTGCTGATTTAAATGGTGACGGCCTAGAGGATATGATCTTAGCAATTTCAGAGGCACCTCTAGAGCTTTGGATTCAAACTGAAGTAGGCGAGTTCGAAAAACAGCAGACTTCAATTTCTAATGTCCAACGTGTCTTAACTGCTGAGCTATTAGAGAGCGGTATTCTCAACATAGTCACATTGTCCCAAGATGGTGTTCGAGTACTTAATAATTCAGGCACAGAAATAGAGTCCCTATCGAGTATTGAGTATATCGATATTAGCATTGATAATTTACTTGGTGATGAGGCAAGCGAAATCTTACTTCTAGCCGAAAATGGTGATATTACTTACCTAGAGCGTATGGGAAATGGTTATAAGTTGTCACCGACTGTATTCACTAGTGAAGGTGCAAGCAAATTTAAAGTTGCTGATGTAGATTCAGATGACGACTTAGATATTGTAAGTATCTCTAAAGATGGAAGAAGTCATATTCGTTATAATCAGGGTAGCGGGCGATTTGGTCTGCAGACGACCGACTTAAATCTTACAACAAGTAACTCTTCATTAAATGCTATTGAAGGAAATAGCGAAGAAATTTCAATTGTTATTTCAAATAACGGCTTGTCTCAAGCAGAGATGTTTGAATTAAACATAGCGGCTATTGGTAATACGGTTTCAATTACAAATTCGGGTATTGTTACCTGTGAGGAGAACTCAACAGGTCATTTGTGTAAGGGCAATGAGCCTCTTACTAAAGGTGAAAGCGCCAATATTCAAGTTACCGTGATGTTTAATCAAGTTGGTGATGGTTCTATAAACCTATCTGTAACAAGTAATCGAGTAGATGATAATTTTGAGGATAATGTGGTTGAAGTTTCGACTAAAACCACTGCGAAACCAATCATTGTCGAACCTCCGAAGAAAAAGTCTTCGGGAGGGACTAGTTATCTACTATTTATAATTATATTCTTAGTGTACCGTCGGATACGTTAAAAAAGTTAAAGGTGCTAGAGTTAGCGCCTTTTTTGTATAAATCAATCATGACTGAAAAATATAAAATATTAGTACTATTAGCTACTTATAATGGTGAAAAATTCTTAGAGGCACAGCTGAACTCTATAATGAACCAAAAAAATGTTGAAGTTCATGTTTGTGTTCGAGATGATTCTTCTGAAGATAAAACCTTAGAAATACTGGACTCATTTAGTGCTAAGTTTCCTGAAAAATTTAAAATCATAGAAAAATGTAAAGACAGTCGTCATAGCTCAGGAGTTCTCTCAAATTTTTCGGCTTTAGCAGAGTATGCATCGAAGACTGATTTCGATTATTTTTGTTTTTCAGATCAGGATGATATTTGGTTGCCATATAAATTATCAAGTTTATTAAGTCACTTAAAGTCTTCTGAAATAGCAGAATCAAATCCGATTTTGGTTTTTAGTGATCTAATGGGAATAGATGAAGAAGGAAACTTATTATTCAATTCATTTATGACTCGGCTAAATCTACCAACTCCTGAAAATCAAAATATTTATGAAGCATGTTTTCAAAATACAGTGACAGGATGTGCGTCGTTATTTAACAGGAGGCTGTTAGATATGGCATTGCCAATTTCAAAGTATGCGATAATTCATGATTTCTGGTTTGCCTTAATAGCAAAGTATTATGGTGAACTTATTTACGTAAATCAGCCCTTAGTACATTATCGACAACATGATAATAATGTCATTGGTGCTAATCAAAAGTCTTTTTTTATATTGCTGAAAAAGCTCTCTACATATCACTTGAGAGTTTTTGATTATATAAATCAAGCTAAAGCGTTGTTTAGCTTGAGAGATAATGAAGCAAACTCTAGGATTTTATTGTTAGAAAAGTTGGAGGATATATACACGCAAAGTCTAATACCTAGAATTAAGATGGCATTGTTATGTGCTCCAAAAGGTAGCATTTTTATCAAGTGTTATTATTGTGTCGTTTTCGCTTTTTTGCCATTCAGAAATAAATAACTTTATATGATTACTTTTGCTATTCCTTGCTTTAACTCGAATATAAGCTTTCTGATGCATGCTATAGAGTCTGTCAAAATGCAGACATTACCATGTTGGAAGTTGATTATTGTAGATGGAAACCAAGAAAGGAATCTAACTCTTGAATCTATAGTACTAAAGGAGAGAGACGAACGAATTTCGTATAAAAGAAATGATGATGACTTATCGATGGCAGGTAATTGGAATTTCGCATTTGATGCCGCTGAGACTGAATTTGTTGTTTTACTGCATGATGATGATGTTTTATCCGCAAACTATATAGAAGAAATGAGTAAGTTAATAGATTCTAATAAGCGAGCTGCATTGTACTTTTGTGATGTATTTCTGATAGATGCCTATGGCAAGAATGTATCAACGGTACCTGATTTGGTTAAATCGTTGATAAAACCTAAAAAAGCAATGTTGACTCTTGAGGGAGACATTGGCTTATCAAGCCTTCTGAAAGGGTGTTATATTTTTTGTCCAACGTCGTGTTATCGGAAAAGTCAGATAAAGAACTCGCCATTTACGAATAATTGGAAAATGGTGACAGATTTTCAGATGTATTTTGATTTATTGGCTTCTGGAAAAAAATTAACGGGTACAAATCAAAAATTATATTCCTATCGAAGACATAATAATAATCAAACGGTTCATTTGACAAGTAACTTCACCCGTTTTGAAGAAGAGGTAGAGTTTTACAATATGGTTAACAAAACAATAGGTATAAGCTGGGTGAGGTCGAAAAAATTGTCCGAGAAGAAGCGGATTATTAAATTACATTTACTATATGTCGCATTTAAAAATGCTGTGCAGCTAAACTTTCGTAATTCAATGAAGTGCTTTAGGTTTTTTTTTAAACTTAATGCATAGTTTAAACTACTATATCTAACACTTAAAATTAGTTAGACTTAGGTTTGATTTTTTTCCAAGCTATTGTAATGAATACGCCACTTGTAATAATCCCAGCCCACAATGAAGAATCAACTATCGGTTTAGTACTGGATGATTTACGTCGTCATGGCTATAAAAATATCCTAGTAGTAGATGATTGTAGTTCTGATAATACTGCGTCTTTAGCTTCTCAAAAGGGAGCTAAAGTTATGTCTTTGGCTTATAATCTTGGAGCTTGGAAGGCAACTCAAGCAGGCTTAAGGTATGCGGCAAAAATGGGCGTTTTTCATGCTGTGACTTTTGATGCAGATCAGCAACATTTAGCAAGCCAAATAAAAAAATTATTTACACATCAAGCTAAAAGTAAAAAAGATATGATTATTGGCTCTTGTATTAGTAGAGGGTCATTTTCTAGACATATAGCTTGGAGGTTTTTTAGAGCTTTGTCAGGGGTTAGTGTACTTGATCTAACCTCTGGGTTTAGACTTTATAATCGAAAAGCAATAGAGGTCCTCAGCCGAAGTGAAGGAACATTAATAGAGTATCAAGATGTTGGCGTTTTACTCCTTTTACGAACTTTTAATATTTCTAAAAGTGAAATTGATGTTGAGATGCAAGATAGAACTGTTGGCATCTCGAGGATTTTTTATTCGTGGTGGGCTGTACTGTACTATATGAGTTATACCACGGTATTATGTTGTAGTAAGTTGGCTAAATCTAACAAGCTACTTTCTTCTCCCGAAGTCAAGGATTCTTAGTGCATATTTATCAGATTTTCACTTCGATAGTCGCGATAGTATTTTTTCTTTTCGTAGTAATTTTAATTCGCCGAGACTCAATTTTAATGGGCGCTGCTTTTCGCTGGCTTATTCTGGCTATATCCATTTTAGTGTTAGGTGTGTTCCCGCAAGTGGCAGATATTGCCGCTGGTTGGGTTGGCATTGCTTACTCACCAATTTTACCGGTTATTCTCGCGTGTTTACTGTTAATGTTAAAAGCGCTAATAGCAGATATTGAGCGTGCAAAAACGCAAGTTAAAATGGATCGCATCGCGCAAAAACTCGCGATGGTTGAAATGGAACTTGAACAGTTAAAACAAACTAAGCGAGCTGGGTCTTAGTATTTGTTTCCAATTGCGTACTAAGGTTTATCTATGAATAAAAAGTTATTTGCATAACGTGACATAGCTCGCCAAGATCTGTTTTATTTTTAAGTGCATATTATTATGAACTACGACGTATTTAACGGTGATGCCGACGGCATTATCGCACTTCTTCAATTGCAGCTTGCAAACCCTACTGAAAGTAAAAAAATTACTGGTGTAAAACGCGATATTCAATTGCTTAAACAGGTAGATGTTAAGCCAGATGATAAAATTCGTGTACTCGATATCTCAATGGAAAAAAACATGGAAGCGCTCAATAAGTGTTTAGATGTTGGTGCAGAAGTGTTTTATGTCGATCATCATCGTGCAGGAGAAATTCCAACAAGTAATAAATTAGAAGCGCATATCGATTTAGATGCCAATACTTGTACAAGCTTGATTGTCAGTAATTTACTCGATAAGCAATATCATCTTTGGGCAATTACTGCGGCTTATGGCGATAATATGATTGCCACCGCAGATGCAGAGGCCGATAAACTCGGATTAACACAAGAGCAAAAAGACAAGCTAAAAGCGTTAGGGATTTATATTAACTATAACGGGTATGGTGGTTCGATTGAGGATTTATATTTTCATCCAGAAGCGCTGTTTGAACTATTGCTTGATTACCCATCACCTTTGCAAGTTATAGAGCAGAAAGATTCGATTTTTTACCAGTTAGAATCGCTATATGAAGCGGATATGGCAAAGGCGCAAGCTGCGCAAGTTATGTATGAAAGCGATGCGGTCAAAGTTATTTTATTGGAAGATGCACCATGGGCAAGGCGTGTAAGTGGCGTTTTAGGTAATGAACTCGCAAATCAATCACCAAATAAAGCGCATGCGGTACTCACTCACCATAAAGAGTCGGGCTATACTGTAAGTATTAGGGCGCCATTAAATAATAAACAAGGTGCAGACAAAGTAGTAAGTCAATTCGCGACAGGTGGTGGGCGAGCAGCAGCAGCTGGAATAAACCAACTAAGTGAAAGTGAACTCACTCGATTTTATCAAGTATTTAGCGATTACTACTCATAACGTTTAAGGATTTAACAAATGACGGTACTGGTTACTGGTGGGGCGGGATATATTGGCTCGCATACTGTAGTTGAGCTTTTGCAAACGAATTTTGATGTGGTTGTAATTGATAACTTATCAAATTCATCCGAAGAGGCGTTAAAGCGTGTTCAGCACATCACAGATAAGTCAGTAACATTTTATCAAGGTGATATTTTAGATTCTGACCTGTTAGATTCAATTTTTACTAAGCATAGAATTGATAGTGTTGTTCATTTTGCAGGGCTAAAGTCTGTGAATGAGTCTATTACCATGCCGCATAAGTATTATGAGAATAACGTTCAAGGCACGCTCAATCTGCTTGCAGCAATGGATAGAGCAGGTGTTAACAAATTAGTCTTTAGCTCGTCTGCAAATGTTTATGGTACGCCAGAATCACTACCTGTAGTTGAAACCGCTCCGGTAGGGGGAACAAGTAACCCTTACGGAACATCTAAATACATGGTTGAACGTATTTTACAAGATTTAGCCGCATCAAATGAAAAATGGCGTTTTGCAATTTTACGTTATTTCAACCCAGTAGGTGCGCATAAATCAGGCTTGATTGGTGAAGATCCTAACGATATTCCAAACAATTTGTTACCTTACATTTCGCAAGTAGCCATCGGTAAATTGGACTGCTTAGGCGTATTCGGTGATGACTACAATACGCCCGATGGTACAGGTGTACGTGACTATATTCATGTGGTTGACCTTGCACTTGGTCATCTGAAAGCGCTTAGCAAGTTAGAATCAGCTAGTGGGGCGTTAGTCTATAACTTAGGCACTGGTAATGGTTTTTCTGTACTTGAGATGGTCAAAGCCTTTGAAATTGCATCAAAAAGAAGCGTTAGGTTTAAAATAAAGCCACGTCGTCCTGGTGATATTGCAGTATGTTATGCAAATCCTGAAAAAGCTAAAAAAGAATTAGGCTGGGTAGCAGCGCGCGGACTAGAGGATATGATGGTCGATGCATGGCGTTGGCAAAGTCAAAACCCTAATGGCTACGCTGGCAACTAATTAATAAAAAGGATGCTTATGCATCCTTTTTAATGATTATTACTTGCTACCACTCAAAGGGAACAAGTCATTGATCTCATTTGGTAAAAATGGCCTGCCCTTTTCATTTACTGATGTGCCAATAACAAGTGCTTCTACGGCTACTTTGTTATCTTTTTTTCGCACAACGCGTTGGCGAAAACCAAATTTTAGTTTTGAAATGCGTTCTGGGCTCACTTCCACATAAAACTCGTCGCCCGGTTGCAATGAAGTTTTAAAATCAATTTCGCTGCGTATTACCACTAAGTTGATCTTATCGGCTGCTAGTTTGGCAAAATCGACATTGTTGGCATATAAAAACTCGTGGCGTGCATGTTCTAGGTAATTAAAATACACACCGTTGTTTACAATGCCTTGTAAGTCACATTCGTAATCTCTTACTTTTAGTTCTATTCGAAAGGTCATAAATTGGTACTCAAAATCTTTTTTAGCAGTTTACCTAAATCTTTGATTAAAGAGGTATGACTTATGCTCTCAAATACGAACTTTTCTCGCTTACACAATTAACTTCTTATAAACTATGCGGCAATTACTATGTATCAAAGATGGGATGCCAAAGTGAAAACCAGCTTAAAACTCGTTTCTGCAGCTATTCTCGCGTCAATTTCAGCAACCAGTGTTGCTAATCAAGAACCAGACAATATTGAAGTTATTACTGTTACTGGTGACTTTAAAAAAGAAAGTATTCAAACGTTAAGCGCAAGTGTGCATGTACTTGGTGAGCAAGATATTGCAATGCGTAATGCCGTGCATTTGGATGAAATGTTAAACACGGCTGCTAACGTTAATTATACGTCTGGCGCATCGCGCGGACGTTTTATTCAAATTCGTGGTATCGGTTTACGTTCGCAATTTGTTGATCCGATTAATCCATCAGTAGGGTTATTAATTGATGGTATTAATTACTCTGGTTTAGGCGGAGCAGCGTTGTTGTTTGATACACAGCAAGCTGAGATTTACCGTGGTCCTCAGGGAACGCGTTTTGGCGCAGACGCTCTGGCAGGCATGATCCACATTGATACAAGTGAAGCTACAACAGATGGGCGCGCCAAGTTGCAGCTCGGCGCCGGAAATTACAATTCCTATAACCTAGGTATTGCTGCTGGTGGCGGTATTGATGATGTTGTTGGTATGCGTGCTAGCGTGTACCAAAATAGCTCAGATGGTTATGTTGATAACATTTACTTAAATGAGTCTACCCAAGATCAAGATGAACTGGTTGCACGCTTTAAAGTAAAAACAGATTTCAGCGATGTGTTTGTCAGCGAATTGAACTTACATTATATCGATATTGAAAATGGTTATGATGCCTTTACCCTCGATAATTCACGTAAATCAGTAGCTGATCAGCCAGGGCAAGATAACCAAGAAAGTTACGGCGTTAGCTGGCGTAATAATTTTTCAGGTTTTGATAGTTTTGATATCAATTTCAATGTTAACGCGCTCAATGCTGATTTATTGTATAGCTATGATGAAGATTGGGTATGTAATGACCCAGAAGAAGCTGAGTTATGCAGTGCTGGTCTTCACCCTTGGGGCTATAGTTCGACCGATGCGTATGATCGAGACCGTAAAGACCGTTCCGTTGAATTAAACGTGCAAAGCAAAGAAGGGACTTGGATTGGCGGCGTATATTATCAAAGCAAAGACGTTGACTTAACACGCGTTTATACATGGCAAGCACAAGACTTTGAGTCAAATTATCAAATAGATAATATTGCTGTATTTGGTCAATTAGAAACACGCATTGATGATCGTACGGTTTTGATTACGGGCGTGCGTGCAGAAAATTACCAAGGTGATTATTTTGATAACAATGGTTTTTCAGAATCAGTTGATGATTCAATGGTAGGCGGAAAGCTTGCACTTGAGCACCAAGTAAACCAGCAAGCGATGATCTATACCAGCCTCACAAGTGGTTACAAAGCAGGTGGCATCAATGGTGAAGCACTAGCAAAAGCGCGAGATGAAGGCGTAGATCAAAGTTTCTTTGAAACCATTAAATATTTTGATCCAGAGTATTTATGGAGCGGTGAGTTTGGCGTTAAAGGTATGTCTAAAGATAAGCGACTGGTACTTCGTTTAGCTGCGTTTTATATGTACCGCGATAATATGCAAGTTAAGGCGTACAAAGAATACAAAGCCGATGAAACGTCAGAGCCTGTATTCGTTGGTTACCTTGATAACGCAGCTAGTGGCCGTAACTACGGTATCGAAATCGATGGACGTTATCAGTTAACTGAACGCATAAGTTTAAATGGTGCGGTAGGTTATTTACGTACCCGAATGGATGACTTTGTTAATGCTGATGGCGAGAGCAAAAATGGCCGCGAACAAGCCCAGGCACCGCGCTACAACTATGCCTTCTCGGCACGTTTCGATGCAACGGAAAATCTATACGTTAATTTAGGTATTGAAGGTAAAGATGACTACTACTTCTCAGATAGTCACGACTCAAGGGCTGAAAGTGTAAATCTGGTTAATGCTAAGATTGGTTATAGCCGCAATGGATGGGAAGTAAGTGCTTGGGTTCGCAATATGTTCAATCAAGATTACGCAACCCGTGGTTTTGAGTTTGGTAATGATCCGCGAGATTTTTACGAAACCCATACTTATGTGCAATTTGCTGAGCCGCGTATGGCAGGTGTAAGTTTTACCTATCAGTATTAATTCAATTATAAGTAATGTGTTTGGGTTTCAGATGTGGCTGTTAGGATCTTCTGAAACCTGAAACCTGAAACCTGAAACCTGAAACCTGAAACCTGAAACCAAAAGTTATGAAATTATCTGTAGAAATTAGTAAATACCCGTTGCACCAAGATTATATTCCATTTATCAAAGGGTTTATTGACCGTTTAAATGCGAACGCAAACCTAGAAGTGATTACTAACACCATGTCTACGCAGGTGTTTGGTGACTACGATGAGGTAATGAACGCAGTAACGAGTGAAATTAAACGTTCACATCAAGAATTTGGTAAGGCAATTTTTGTCTGTAAATTTATCGGTGGCGATTTATCACCAAATAAAGAGGCTTAAATGGAATTTCTATCGCAAGCACTAAATGGTTTTACAGCAATGAGCTATTGGGAATATATCGCGGTAGCGCTTGGCCTTGCTTACTTAGTGTTTGTGATGAAAGAAAGCTTGTGGGCGTGGCCCTGTGCCTTTGTCAGTACCTTTATTTACACTCTGCTATTTTGGAACGGTGCTTTATTAATGGAGTCATTACTGAATTTTTATTATTTGGCAATGGCGGTTTATGGTTTCTATTGTTGGAAAAATGGTAAAGAAAAAAAAGAATTACCCATCTCAAGTTGGCAGTTTAATACTCACCTTATCATTATCATGGTAACCAGTTTAATTGCACTAGCCTTGGGTTATGTGATGGATAACTACACGCATGCAGATTTTGCTTACCTAGACTCCTTTACTACCTGTTTCGCGGTAATGACTACTTACTTAGTTGCCAAAAAGGTACTTGAAAACTGGCTTTACTGGCTAGTGATTGATGCGGCATCTATTTATCTGTATCTACAAAAAGGGTATTACCCAACAGTTGTACTATTTGCGATTTATACCGGTATGGTGATTTGGGGCTATTTGCAATGGCGCCAGCATTTTCAGCTACAAAGAGAGCAGGCTTTTGCTTAATCAATGCCAAGACTATCTAGTTAAACTTGGCTTAGAGTTTGTAGCTAAAAAAGCGCTTTACCTTACTCAAGGCGTTAATAACACCTGTTTTCGGGTTGAAACCCAGTGTGGAAAAACTCTGCTATTAAAGCATTTTGATCGTGAAAATAACTTTAAAGTGACTTTGGTTGAGCAGCATTTAGCAAAAGAAGATGTTGTGCCAAACGTTATAGCGACTAGTGAAAAACATAAGCTTATTGCTTATCAATTTATTGAAAGCGTAGAGTTTAATAAACCGCTCCACCTTCAATCGTTAGTAGCAAAGTTAGTTGTTTTACATAATTTGAATAGTGATTATGACTATGAAGAGATAAATCTAAGTACACTCTTTAGTAGTTACATTGAGCTAGCAGAATATAAAAACTATCAAACAACAATTAATCAATTACTTGCGAAGTTAAAAAATTACCCATATGAACTTGGCGTGTGTCATAACGACTTAGTGCGAGAAAATCTAATTTTTTCAAATAAAACGAGTTGGTTAATCGATTTTGAGTATGTGGGACTTAATGATGTTTACTTTGATTTGGCGGCGCTTTGTAGCTCACTGACACTTAACCTCAGTGACAAAAAATATTTGTTAGCCTGCTATTTTAAGCTACCAAGCGTGTCGTCACAGCAATTAGAAAAGCTAGACTTATATCAGCAGCTTTACAATTTAATTTGTTACTTGTGGTATTTAAAGCATGGCTTTACAAGCCATGCTCAAGTGCTAAAGCCGTTTATAAACGATTAGATACCACCAATACGTTCAGCTAATTCTTTATAGCGTTTAACGTCGTCTTCGTTGAATTTTGCGTTGCCTGCATCGTCTTTTTCAGCAGCAATTAGCAAGCTCTCACGCTCTAAACGACGGACGCGTTCTTCTTTTACGCCAAGAAATTCTGCAACTTGTTCTGTAGTCATTAATGCCATTTTGTTCTCCTAGTAATTAGGGTCTGTTGATCTTTAAAGTTCGTTTTTGCAGCAGTTTGACTGGCTTTTATACAAGGCAGAGGCTGCGTGGCATGGTTATTCCACGTAAGTCAGCCGATAACGCTGTAGAAAAGCCAATCAAGCGCTGCCTCTCGGCTCTTTTGAGCGCACTTTTCTTGTTGTTGTTCGATATTCGCTTAGATGACTAGGCCACACATCGAACGCCGCGATAAAAGCACGCTCAAAGAGAGCAAAAATAGAACCGCAAAGGTCAACAGACCCTAGGCATGCTTCAAGTGAATCTTTTAATTAAAGCGTTTTTTATTAAAAAATGCGAGTAAATTACAACTTAATTGTAACTATCTTGTTGATATATTAGCCAAGTGAGTTTCCATTCGCTGGTAATTCGAAGGTTTAGCCATTATTATTGTCGCCGTGCTCTCGTGGTGAAATGGATATCACGTGGCCCTCCGGAGGCCGAGTTCTAGGTTCGATCCCTAGCGAGAGCGCCAATTCTTATTTGGCACAGTCAATTACTTCTCCATTGGTCTTATCAGCTTAATCTTTTATTGCGTCGTTTAGAATAAACGCATAGAATTCAATCGTTACTTGTCGGAGTGCCTTTTACTTTTTGAGTAAAACTAAGGCTGAGATCGCATAAGCGGGATCCGTGAACCTGAATAGATTAGAATCTACGTAGGAAACAAGCAGCTTGGTGGCAAGCGTTTGTTTGCCATTTGGCAAAAAACCTTTTCACTGTTGTCTTAATTATATTAAGAACTGCCTCCTAGGCGCTGTGTGCGCTTCAATCATCACGAACTTTGGCAAGACCGTCACTCGATTTAATTATTTAAAGGTGCGTCATGTCACAAAGTAATACTAAGCCAGCAAATCAAATGAGCCGTCGCGAAGCGCGACAAGCGGCATCTGATTATATATACAACCTAAAAACCCAGCCATTTCCTAATTCACAGAAAATTTATGTGGAAGGTGAAAACCCGGGCGTACGCGTTGGTATGCGCGAAATCACGTTAAGCGATACTTTTGCTGGTGGTACAGAAGAAAACCCTATTTTTGAAAAGAACGAGCCAGTACGCGTTTACGACACTTCGGGTCCTTATACCGACCCGAATGCTGAGCTTAATGTTGAAGTTGGTTTACCAAAATTCCGTCAAGCGTGGATTGAAGGTCGTGATGATACCGAAGAGCTAGAGTCGGTAACCTCACAATACACTCAGCAGCGTATGGCTGATGAAGGGTTAGATCACTTACGTTTTGAAAACCTACCAAAAGTGCGTTGTGCTAAAGCGGGTAAAAACGTCACGCAAATGCATTATGCGCGTCAGGGCATTATCACACCAGAAATGGAATACGTTGCGATTCGTGAAAATATGGGCCGTAAAAAAATTCGTGAAGAAATTTTAGCGCAGCAACACAAAGGCGAATCGTTTGGTGCAGAACTGCCAGATTTTATTACGCCAGAATTTGTCCGCGATGAAATTGCACGCGGCCGTGCGGTATTACCAAATAATATTAACCACCCTGAATCTGAGCCGATGATTATTGGCCGTAATTTCTTGGTTAAAGTAAATTCAAACATTGGTAACTCGTCAGTATCAAGCTCAATTGAAGAAGAAGTTGAGAAGCTCGTATGGTCAACTCGCTGGGGCGCAGATACGGTAATGGATTTATCGACTGGCCGTTATATTCACGAAACACGTGAATGGATTGTGCGTAACTCGCCAGTACCAATTGGTACCGTACCAATTTACCAAGCGCTTGAAAAAGTAAACGGTGTAGCAGAAGACCTAACTTGGGAAATCTTCCGTGACACGCTCATTGAGCAAGCAGAGCAGGGGGTGGATTACTTTACTATTCACGCCGGTGTTTTACTTCGCTATGTACCAATGACGGCAAAACGTGTCACAGGTATTGTGTCACGTGGTGGTTCAATTATGGCGAAATGGTGTTTAGCGCACCATAAAGAAAACTTCTTATACACTCACTTTGAAGAAATCTGTGAAATTTTAAAGCAATACGATGTGTGTTTCTCACTCGGTGATGGCCTGCGCCCAGGCTCTGTGGCTGATGCAAACGACGAGGCGCAATTTTCAGAGTTACGTACATTAGGTGAGCTAACTCAAATTGCTTGGAAACACGATGTGCAGGTATTCATCGAAGGCCCAGGTCACGTGCCAATGCACATGATCAAAGCCAATATGGACGAGCAGCTTAAGCATTGTCATGAAGCACCATTTTATACCTTAGGTCCACTAACAACCGATATTGCACCGGGTTATGATCACTTCACATCAGGTATTGGGGCAGCGCAAATTGCTTGGTACGGCACAGCAATGCTTTGTTATGTAACGCCAAAAGAGCATTTAGGTTTACCGAATAAAGATGATGTTAAAGAAGGCCTTATTACCTATAAGATTGCAGCGCATGCAGCAGATTTGGCAAAAGGTCACCCAGGTGCGCAAATTCGCGATAACGCCCTTTCTAAAGCACGTTTTGAGTTCCGTTGGCACGATCAGTTTAATCTTGGTTTAGATCCTGAACGCGCGCTTGAGTATCACGATGAAACCCTTCCGCAAGAATCAGGCAAAGTTGCACATTTTTGTTCAATGTGTGGTCCTAAATTCTGTTCGATGAAAATCACTCAAGAAGTGCGTGATTACGCGAAAGATTTAGAAAGTCAGGGCGTAGATATTTCTGATGCGAATGCAATTGAAATCAAAATGATTGACGTTGAAGCAGAAATGAAAGCGAAATCAGAAGAGTTCAAATCGGCTGGTTCTGAGATTTATCAGAAAGTATAAATCAGCAATAAGTAGTCAGAATTCAGTAACTAAACGTGCTGAATTCTGACACCTATTTAACTGCTTGGGCGTATTATGACAGCAACTTCACAGCGAAAAAAAATAGCGATTTTAGGTTACGGTTTAACGGGGCGCTTAGCGGCATTACAGCTTTATAAGCAGCATCAAGTATCGGTATTTGAGTCAGGTAAAGTGAGCGGTGAGCAAAGTGCAGGTTTTGTTGCCGCAGCCATGCTTGCGCCGTTGGCTGAATCGGTATTATGTGAAGCTGATTTAGCCGAGCTTGGCTTGCAGGCGATGCCGCTGTGGCAGTCAGTCCTTGAGTTGTTAGATGAGCCGGTGTTTTTTCAACAACACGGCAGCTTAGTGGTTGCACATCAGCAAGATAAAGGCGATTTAGAGTCGTTTGGCAATCGCTTAAAGCCGCTGGCAGAGCAAAGTGCTAAGAAGCTTAATGGTGCGCAGCTTGCAGAACTGGAGCCAGCACTTGCCGGGCGTTTTCACCAAGGTATTTATTTACCGTGTGAAGGTCAGCTTGATAATCGTGCGTTTTATGCGGCAAGTTACCAACAAGTAAAAGACAAGGTCACTTTCTTTGAGTCGTTTTCAGGCAATATTAACGAAAAACACTTTGATGTGATTTTGGATTGCCGTGGTTTAGGCGCTAAACCTCTCCTTAATAACCTTCGCGGTGTGCGCGGTGAAGTGGTGCGCTTATATGCGCCAGAAGTGACGCTTAATCGCCCTGTGCGCTTAATGCACCCGCGCTATCCAATCTATATTGTGCCAAAGCCGAATCATGAGTTTGTAATTGGCGCGACAGAAATTGAATCGCAATCAACAAAGCCAATGACGTTGCGCTCTGCCATGGAATTATTGTCAGCTGCATACACAGTGCACAGTGGCTTTGCTGAGGCCGAAATATTGGAAATGCAAGCAGGGCTAAGGCCAAGCTTGCCCGATAACCGTCCACTGGTTAAAAAGCAAGGCAAGCGTATTGTGATTAATGGCTTGTATAGACATGGTTATTTACTGGCGCCAAAAGTGGTTGAAATGGCGCTTGAACAGATGAACTAAGAGTGCAAAATGAATTTAATAATTAATGGTGAAAAGCGCGAAGTTGAAAGCAATACGACCTTGCTTGCTTTGCTATCGCAGCTTGGTGCGAGTGAACCTTACGCGGTGGCGGTAAATCAAAGCTTTGTGCCGCGTGAACAATGCGAAGGCATCACTTTGGCTGATGGCGATCAGATTGAAATTCTTTCGCCAATACAGGGGGGCTAATGGATAAGCCGTTAACTATTTATGGTCAAACGCTGTCGAGCCGTTTATTTATTGGCTCAGCCTTGTACCCATCTCCTGCAGTAATGCAACAATCAATTAAGGCATCGGGTGCTGAGGTGGTGACGGTATCGTTGCGCAGGCAAGGTACTCTTGAAGCTGGTAATGACTTTTGGCAATTAATTAAAGATACCGGCCTTAAAGTATTACCCAATACCGCAGGTTGCCATAGTGTGCAAGAAGCCGTAACGCTTGCCAAAATGTGTCGCGAAGTGTTTCAAACTAATTGGATAAAACTTGAACTTATTGGCGATGAGTACAACTTACAGCCCGACCCGATTGGTTTATTGGAAGCAACAAAACAACTAATTGATGACGGTTTTGAAGTATTACCTTATTGCACCGACGACTTAGTTATTTGCCAAAAATTAGTCGATTTAGGTTGTGAAGTTCTAATGCCATGGGGCGCGCCAATTGGTACTGGTAAAGGGTTGTTAAATCCGTATGCGTTAAAAACCATTCGTGAGCGTTTACCTAATACCACATTGCTTGTGGATGCAGGTCTTGGCTTACCTTCACACGCAGCAACCGCAATGGAAATGGGGTATGATGCGGTACTATTAAATAGTGCGGTAGCGCAAGCGGGCGACCCAATTGCAATGGCAAAGGCATTTTCACTTGCGGTAGACGCAGGCAGAATCGCTTATGAGGCCAAAGCAATGCCAGAGAAAGAGGTCGCAAAACCGTCAACCCCGACAATGGGTATGCCTTTTTGGCATCAGCAGTAAATCGCACAATATAAATCAGTTTAAAATTGGGAACTAATGGGTAATTTAATTTGGACTATTGCTGGCTCTGACGCTGGTGGCGGCGCGGGAATTCAAGCTGATATAAAAGCAGCGCAAAGTTTTGGTGTGCATGCATGTAGTGTAATTACGGCACTTACTGCGCAAAATAGCATGGGTGTTGAAGAGATTAATGGCGTTACAATCAAGGTGATTGAGTCCCAACTCGATGCCCTTGAGCAAGATGTACAACCTAAAGTGATTAAAATTGGCATGCTTGCCAATGAGCAACAGGTTGAGTTTATTGCTAATACACTTAAACGCTATAAAACCACATGGCAAACGCCGCCAATTGTTGTTTACGACCCAGTAGCGGTAGCCTCCAGCGGCGATAGCTTAACTGAAGAAGATATTCTGCCGGCAATTAAAACCCACTTGTTACCACAAATAGATGTGATCACCCCTAATACCCAAGAAACGCAAATCCTTACCGGGGTGTATTTAATTGGCCCAAGCGCAGTGCAAGATGCAGCGAAAGCGTTCAACGAATTAGGTGTACCAAGTGTGCTGATAAAAGGCGGACATTGGGATTATCCTAAAGGCTACTGCATCGATTTCGGCGCTCATCAAGGTGAAGAGTATTGGCTAGGCAATAAAGCCATTAACACACCGCACAGTCATGGTACAGGGTGTTCTTTTGCGTCCAGTGTTGCAGCCAATCTTGCTAAAGACTATCCACTGAAAGATGCCTTTATCCTTGCTAAAGCTTATATTAATCAAGGCTTAAAACATGCAGAGCGGTTTGGGCAAGGTATAGGCCCTGTGGCCCATTGTGGATTCCCACACGATATAAATGACTATCCAGAAGTGATTGAAGCGGATTCGTGGCTAGGTCAGGAACTTGATTTGGCAGTAGATTCAGAGCAAGTTAGCGCACGTGATTTTGCCAAAATAGAAACGCGTAATTTGGGTATTTACCCTGTGGTTGATTCCGTTGATTGGATTGAGCGCTGCTTAAAAGCGGGCATTAAAACCATTCAGCTGCGTATTAAAGATAGCAGCGATGCTGATCTTGAAGAGAAAATTGCAACCGCGATTACCCTTGGTAAAAAATACGACGCGCGTTTATTTATTAATGACTACTGGCAATTAGCGATAAAACATGGCGCTTACGGTATTCACCTTGGCCAAGAAGATATTTCGGTCGCTAATTTAGCTGAAATTAAACAAGCGGGTATTCGCTTAGGTGTATCGACTCACGGTTTTTATGAAATGCTGCGCGCGCATAATTATCGCCCAAGCTATTTAGCCTTTGGTGCAATTTATCCAACCACAACTAAAGATATGACGGGGCAAATTCAGGGCTTAGAAAAATTAAAACACTTTGTACCACTAATGCATGATTACCCTGTAGTGGCAATTGGCGGAATAGACTTAGCCCGTGCTGAAGAGGTTGCGAAAACTGGTGTTGGCAGTATTGCGGTTGTGCGCGCAATTACAGAAGCTGCTGACCCGGAAGCGGCGATTGTAGAACTTGAGAGTGTGCTGAACTAGCTATGTCATCGTTATCAAACCAAGAATTAATTCGTTATTCTCGCCAGCTACTATTGCCTGAAATTGATGAGAATGCGCAGCTTAAATTAAAAGCGGCGCGTGTGTTAATTATTGGTTTGGGTGGTCTTGGTTCTCCCGCAGCGTTTTATTTGGCAGCGTCGGGTATCGGGCAGCTAACGTTGGTCGACCATGATGAGGTTGAGCTATCTAATTTGCAGCGGCAAATTCTCTATAAAATTAGTCATATAGGGCAAAGTAAAAGTAAAGCCGCGGGCAAAACGCTGCAAGCGCTGAATAACCAAGTATCACTATCTTCAATCTCAGAAAAGTTGGATGAGCAAAATGCTAAATCGCTTGTCGAAAATTGTGATTTAGTACTCGATTGCAGTGATAACTTCAAAACACGCTATTTAATTAATCGCCTTGCTAAGCAGTTTGCTAAGCCGCTTGTTTCCGGTGCAGCTATGGGCTGGCAGGGGCAATTGTGTATTGTCGATAACAAAGATGATAACGCACCTTGCTACGAATGCTTGTTTGCCAACCAAGGTGCAAGTAGTGCACTAAACTGCGATACCTTAGGCGTTATCAGCCCGCTGCTTGGTGTAATTGGCGCGCAGCAGGCAATTGCAGCAATACTTTTACTGTTGGGGGAAGGTAACTTACCGCAGTTTTTACAATTTGATGCGCAGAGCTTTATGCAAAGTGCTTTTGCATTTACAAAGTCAAAAACCTGTACAGTGTGTAACAAACGTTAAGCTAAATAAGTATCTAGATAAAAGCGATACGATTCTACGCAAAACTACCTTTTATTTACATTTCCCAACGTTATGGTGTTTGTGTTTTTACCCAAATTAGGTATTTTAGTTTAATGCTAATTGGAGGGAACATGCTTAGAAAATTATTAATTTCAGCAGCAATGCTTGGCGCGGCAAATGCGCATGCACAGCCATCACAACACTACTTAGTCACTTTTCCTAATGAGGATATTGAAGCCAAAGCTAAGATAAGTTTGCATCATAACTTAATTGGCGATCGTCCAAATGGTGTGTTGTTTACACTCTCCAGTGAAGAACAATCCTTATTAAAGCGCTTTGGTGCAACCTTGCAACCTGCAGATAATCTGGCAAAGCAGTTTTTAACCAAGCAAAAAAATATTTTTGATAAGCTAACTAACACAAGCACAGGGATCCCTGGTTTTAGTTGTTACGCAACGGTAGAAGAAACTTTTCAGCAAGTAGATGATTTAGTAGCAGCTCACTCCGAATACACCGAACTGGTAGATATTGGTGATTCATGGCAAAAACAAAATAAAGGCGAAGGCTATGATTTAAAGGTTTTAAAAATCGGTAAAAAAGATTTAGTTAATCCGCCAATTTTATTTATTCAAAGCGCCATGCATGCCCGTGAGCTAGCTACAGCCGCGCTGACATTAGATTTTGCCAAACAGTTATTAGCAGAGCGCGAAACCAATGCCGATATCAACTGGATTTTAGAAACACAGCAAATTCATATTCTCTTTCAAACAAATCCTGATGGACGAAAAATTGCGGAAACAGGCGTTTCTCAGCGTAAAAATGTTAACGAAAATCATTGTTTAGAGGCCAATGTTGGTGTTGATTTAAATCGTAACTTTAGCTTTGGCTGGGGCTCGGTTGATGGAGGCTCTAGTGGTGATGCGTGCTCTGCAACGTATCGGGGAGATAGCCCCGGTTCAGAGCCTGAAGTGGCCGCAGTTGAGAATTATGTTCGTAGTATTTTCCCTGATCAACGCGGGCCAAACGTTAGTGATGCGGCGCCAGAAAATACTCAAGGCTTGTATTTAGACATTCACAGCTACAGTCAGCTTATTTTATGGCCTTGGGGGGGCAGTTATGATGCTGCGCCAAATGCCAAAGGGTTAGAATCGTTAGGTCGAAAACTTGCGTATTTTAATGACTATCGGCCAATGCAATCGGTAGGTTTATATCCGACCGATGGTACTTCAGATAATTTAGCTTATGGTGAACTTGGTATTGCGCATATTACCTTTGAATTAGGTACCGCATTTTTCCAATCGTGTGGTTATTATGGTGCGTTAATCAAGCCAGATAACTTAAAAGCACTACTTTATGCAGCTAAAGTAACAAAAGCGCCTTATCAGTTAACACAGGGTCCAGATATTGCCGATATAAGTTTGGCGTTGAATGCGCAGCAGCAAATAGTTTTAAAAGCGAACGCAACGGATACACGCTTTAAAAACAATAGCTCCTGGCCAATGCAAAATATTTCTAAGGTAAGGTATGCGGTTAATCAGCTGGTGTCAGATGACAATCAACAGCTGGCGATGTTTAGTGATGGTAACGCAGATAGCATCACTGAGCAGTTTGAGATTGTGATTAACGACAATCAACTAATCGACAAAAAAGCAATTGTGTATATGCAAGCGCAGGATAATGACGGTTATTGGGGTACCATTACGGCACAAAGTATCGATACGAATCCGCCAAGTGTTGCAGGCAAGGTTGTGTGTTCTGGCGCTAAATGCCAATTTAATGTGGAAAACCCAGTAAGTGGCTTCAACTACAAATGGCAACTGTCTACCGGTGATGCGCTCGAAGGGGAAGAGGCGACACATATATTGCCTTCACTTGGTGACTATTCAGCAACCCTTTTTGTGACTAACTCGATTGGTGTGTCAAATAGCTTAGCTATAGATTTTAATGTTACAGAGTTATTTGCGCCAGAAGTAGTTGCTTCACACCGGTGTAACTATTTAGCGTGTGAGTTTGATGCATCGCTTAGTACAGATGCTGATAGCAACACGTTAAGCTATGCTTGGAAAGCGGAAGACGCATCGGCGAGTGGTATGGTATTCTCGCATAACTTCTCTCAATCAGGCAGCTATAAAGTTGAGTTAGTGATAACTGATGAACATGAGCAAGCGGCGCGTTATGAGTTTGATTTACAAGTTGAGTCAGAACCAGATCCCGTGCCTCTTCCAGAGGTACTAGATGACGTTAAAAAAGAGTCTTCTGGCAGTAACTCATGGTTAATGTTGTTTATTCTTACTGCTGGCGCATTGATAAGAAGACAGCGCGTAAAAAATTAAAAAAGGGAGCGGTTGCTCCCTTTTTTGACTTTAATACTGATTAATCTTCAGTAGGGGTTTCAGCTGGTTCGCTTTGCTCTTCTTTATTTTTGATTTTCGCAAATGGCGTACCCATGCGCGTTACTGTGCCTGCAACTTCACCATCAAGGAAATCTGCTACTTCAGAACCCCACGCTAAAATAACGGTAGAGCCCAATTTAAAGCGGCCCATTTCATCACCTTTATTTAAAATAAGTTGATTGTGGCCGTTTTCAGGGTAATCCCATGTGAATACGTCTTTACCTGCTGGTGGTGTTACTGTGCCAGCCCAAATAGTTTCGATGCTAGCTACAATGGTTGCACCCACTAATACCATAGCAAGAGGGCCAATCTCAGTATCAAAAATAGCAACTACACGCTCATTGCGTGAGAACAAGTTTGGTACATTTTCAGCGGTAAGTGGGTTTACCGAGAATAAATCACCCGGTACATACACCATTTTGCGCAGTTTACCGCCAATTGGCATATGAATGCGGTGGTAGTCTTTTGGTGCTAAGTAAATCGTTGCAAATTTACCGCCTTGAAACGGCGCTGCTACATTTTCATCCCCGCCAAGTAATTCTTGTAAGCTAAAGTCGTGGCCTTTTGCTTGAATCAAACGATCATCAACTACGTCACCAAGTTGCGAAATTTTACCGTCTACAGGGTGAGCGATAATGTCTTTATCTTCCGCGATTGGGCGCAAGCCGTCTTTTAATGGACGAGTGAAAAATTCGTTAAAGGTTTTATAGTGAGCCGGATCTTCGTATTTGGCTTCGCTCATATCTATGCCGTACTGCTTAATAAAGCCTTTAATTAAGCTGGTGGTTAGTTTGCCTGCTTGTGCTGCTGCTAATTTACCCACTAAGCGAGATATAAGGTGTTTTGGCATGGCGTACTGCGCGCCAATTTTGAATTTATCTAAACTCACGAGGTCGTATCCCTAAAAAATTTTTCGTATTTTACATCAAGTTGTTGAATGACTCTATACTCTTGGATTGCGAGCACCTGCTCGACCATCTTCCATTGATTCTAAAATGCGATGGTAGCTATCAAAGCGTAATTCGCTGATTTTACCTTCGTCAACGGCTTCACGGATAATGCAACCAGGGTCATCAAGGTGTTTGCAGTCTCTAAACTTGCAGCCACCAATAAACTCACGGAACTCTTTAAAGCACCAGGTAACGCGATCATTTTCTAAATGCCATAAGCCAAACTCTCGAATTCCAGGTGAGTCGATTAAATCACCACCCGAGGCTAAATGATGCAGTGTTGAAACCGTTGTAGTGTGCTGACCTAAGCCTGAAACTTCAGATACTTCTTGGGTTAAGATATTCGCGTCGGGTAATAGGCTGTTCACTAATGTGGACTTACCAACACCTGACTGGCCAACAAAAATGCTGCTTTTATCTTTTAATAACGCTTTAAGTTCTTCGACGCCTTGGCCTGTTTTATTACTAATGAAATAAACTTGGTAGCCAATATCGCGATAAATATCGAGCACTTCATCTAAGTACTCAATGCCTTCATCATCGAGTAAGTCGACTTTGTTAAGCACTAAAATTGGCTCTATTCCCATATCTTCGCAGGCAACTAAGTAGCGGTCGATGATGTTGGGAGTAAATTCCGGTAATACGGCCGATACCATTAAAATTTGGTCAATATTGGCGGCAACTACTTTTACACCGTCGTAAAAGTCAGGGCGCGTAAGCTGGCTGGTGCGTTCTTCAACAAGTTCAATTACCCCTGCTAAATCACCTTCGCTTACTTTTGCTGGACGAAAAATAACGTTGTCACCGCAAACAAGGCTTTTAATCGTACGGCGAATATTACAGCGTAGGATCTCGCCGTCAGCTGTTTCAATATCAGCATGTTGACCAAAGCGGCTGATCACTCTGGCGTTTTGTTGCGGACCAAGATTATCGCTTTGCCAAGATTGCTCTTCAGTCTGCTGATTGCCTTTAGCCTGCTTTAAACGCTTTTGATGGTTTGCGCTAATTCTGCGAGATTGACCTTTGCTGAGTTTTTTCCGTTTTGCCACTTTTAGCCTATAACTTAAATAACACTTAAAAAAAGCGTTTTATCTATTGAAGAAGCATAATATGATATATCCAAATTCATTAAATCGAAAGGAAAGCACCGCTAGGTAGTTATGGCTTTTCATGAATCTAATTTAATTTGGCTTGATTTGGAAATGACCGGATTAGAGCCAAGCCAAGATCGCATCTTAGAAATTGCTACAGTAGTAACAGACTCTGAGCTTAATGTTTTAGCTGAAGGCCCTGTAATTGCAGTCCATCAGTCAGACGAAGTACTGGCCGGTATGGACGAGTGGTGCACCAATCAACACGGTAACTCGGGTTTAACTGAACGTGTTCGCAAAAGTAAGCACAGCGAAGAAATGGCAATTCGCGAAACCATCGCATTTCTCGAAAAGTGGGTGCCAAAAGGTGTTTCGCCAATGTGTGGTAACTCAATTGGACAAGATCGACGCTTTTTAAACGTGTATATGCGCGAATTGGAAGATTACTTTCATTACCGCAACATTGACGTTAGCTCAATTAAAGAGCTAGTAAGACGTTGGTCGCCAGACATGCTTAACCTTGTTAAAAAGCAAGGCACACACTTAGCGCTTGATGATATTCGTGAATCAATCGCTGAATTACGTGTTTATCGCCAAAATATCTTCAAAATTTAAAAAATTTTAGCTTTGCTGCTTGCAAAGCTAAATTCTTTATGTAAAATCACGCCCCGCTTAGACGATAAAAGACTTTAAGCATTGGTATGCGAGTACAGTTCAGCTGCTCGAGGTGATAGGTGCGACTAAGGTTGCGCTAACGCTAAGTTAAAAAACGGTTGGTATGGAATGCGAGTATAGCTCAGCTGGTAGAGCGCGACCTTGCCAAGGTCGAGGTCACGAGTTCGAACCTCGTTACTCGCTCCAAATACAATAGGTTAAAACAACCAGAACGTTTTAATCTTATATCTGCATGATTATGCGAGTATAGCTCAGCTGGTAGAGCGCGACCTTGCCAAGGTCGAGGTCACGAGTTCGAACCTCGTTACTCGCTCCAATCATTCAAAAATGCATTATGTAGTACGAGTATAGTTAAGCTGCTCGAGGTGATAGGCGCGACAAGTCGCGCTATAACCAAGTTAAAAAACGGTTTACATGGAATGCGAGTATAGCTCAGCTGGTAGAGCGCGACCTTGCCAAGGTCGAGGTCACGAGTTCGAACCTCGTTACTCGCTCCAATTATTCAAAAATGCATTATGTGACGCGAGTATAGCTCAGCTGGTAGAGCGCGACCTTGCCAAGGTCGAGGTCACGAGTTCGAACCTCGTTACTCGCTCCAACTCTTCTTCAAGTAAATCCCGATAAGTTAACCGCCAAGGTCGAACTTTTAATATTAAGAGTTCTAACCACGTTACTAGCTCCAATTCTTCTTCAAGTGAATTCAGATAAGTTAATTGCTAAGCACTAAATTTCTAACTTTATTTTAGTTTTTTTAGAAATTAGATAAAAAGATTTCAGAATTCAGAAAAACAATCTGAAACTTTCTTTAGAAATCTCAAATCTCAAATCTCAAATCTCAAATCTCAAATCTCAAATCTCAAATCTCAAATCTCAAATCTCAAATCTCAAATCTCAAATCTAGTTTTAAATTGGCAATGAGTTTTGTCTTAAGTCTTGAAGGGCACGCTTTTTATTGATGATATCCTCTATGAGAGGTCGCAGTATCAGCTCCATTGCTAAGCCCATCTTTCCGCCTGGTACCACCATGGTATTCATACGTGACATAAACGCACCATTGATCATTTGCAAATAGTACGGAAAATCTACATCACCAATACCGCGAAAACGAATAACCACAAAGCTTTCATCAAGTGATGGGATATCTTTTGCGCTAAATGGGTTTGATGTATCAACCGTTGGCACACGTTGAAAGTTAATATGGGTGCGAGAAAACTGTGGTGTAATATGGTTAATATAATCATCCATAGAACGCACGATAGAGCCCATTACAGCCTCATGTGAATGGCCTCGGTCTTGTGTATCGCGAATAAGTTTTTGGATCCATTCAAGGTTAATAATAGGAACCATGCCGATTAGCAAATCAACATGGCGTGCAACATCAACATCGTTGTCTACTGCGCCGCCATGTAATCCTTCATAGAATAAAATATCAGTGTCATTTTCAAGGTCTTGCCACGGCGTAAATGTGCCGGGTAACTGGTTGTAAGGAACAGCTTCGTCAAAGGTATGCAAATAGCGACGGCTTTTACCCGAACCAGTATTGCCGTAGTCAGTAAATAACTGTTCTAACGATGCAAGATCGTTGGCTTCTGTACCAAAATAGCTAATATGCTTGCCTTCTTGATGCGCTTCGCGAATACGCTTATCCATTTCAGGGCGTGTATAGCGGTGAAAGCTATCTCCCTCAACAAATGCCGCATTAATATTTAAGCTGCGGAAGATGTGTTTAATTGCATTGGTTGATGTGGTCGTTCCTGCACCGGATGAACCTGTGATTGCAATAATGGGGTGTTTGGCTGACATAGAGCACACTATTTTTAGTTGTTTATGTGTTTATATCTGGGCGGCAGTGATTGGTCAAGTTTGTCTTTATTACAATAGCTGTGATATTAATGGAAAAAATACGCATAATAGTTTGAAAATAATAATGAAAAAAACCGTGATCTTTGCTTTGTTGGCATCTGCATGTAGCACTGTTTTTGCTAGTAATACGGCATCGAGTTTACCTAATACCGATGTGTTTTTAGTTAAATTCAACAACAATAAACTCGTTAGCGCTAAAAATATCTCTAACCGTCTTGGATACGATAATCAACCTAACTTTATTGATGGTGGTTTGCTTTATACCGCAGGGCTACAGTCTGGTGAATCGTGGCAAACAGATGTAATGCATTACGATTTCAAAACCAAACAAACAACGAATTTAACCAACACCAAAGTTAGTGAATATTCGCCAACAAAAGTGCCAAATGAAGACAGCTTTTCAGTTATTTTAGAAGGACATGATGGTAGCCAAGAATTGTGGCAATACGGTTTAAATAAGCCAAAGCCTGCCAAATTATTACGCAAGGAAGTAGGCAAAATTGGCTATCACGCTTGGGGAAGAAATTACGATTTAATTACCTTTGTGCTTGGAGAGCCACATTCCCTTTATTTTGGTAATACACAAAAACAAACTGGTAAACCTGTTGCTGGCAATATAGGTCGCACTTTAGCGTTTAATCAAACGCTAAATGTGTATTCGTTTAGCCAATATAAAAATAATCAGCAGTGGGTTACGTTATTTAGTAGCGAAGATCATTCATTTAAACCTGTATTACAGTTGCCCGAAGGTGTTGATTATTATGCATGGCAAGGTGATGATGCGCTGATTTATGGTAAAGAAAATGTAATTTATCGTTGGTCATTAAACAGTGCTAAAAAGCCAGCTAAATGGCTTGATTTAAGTGCACACTGCGAGCATAAAATTACCCGACTAAAATATCAAAAAGAAACTGAGTTATTGGCTTTTGTTTGTGATAGAAGTTAGTTTTTGGGGTTAAAAATAAAAGCCTAGTGCCTATCACAAAAGCGTTGCCATGAAATACTGCCTGGCAGCGCTCTCACACCACGGATAATCTGCCACAATAATTTGCTGTTTTCGAATTCAGAGTGTGCGTAGTCCTTAAACCCCATTAAATAATTAAATGCATCTTTGCTACCAGCTTGAATGGATGAAATGCGAATTTGTGCTTCAAAGTTCAATCGAAACGAGCTTATTGCCGCTTTTCTGCCATCTAAATCAATATTTGGAATATGGCATTTTTGCAAGTAACCCGCGCGTTCACCTTCACCAGAGAACCATATGCGCACTTTTTCACTGTAACGGCCTGACTTAGCAGGCAAGTCGAACATTAAGCGTTGCTGCCCTTGTTGCTTTAAAAAGTGAAGGTAGTCTAAAAAACCATGCTCAATAAGCATAGGGTGCACAGGAATACGACGTGGTTTTATTTTGTTATTGGTATGAAAGTCAAAAAAGTAATGACCATCTTGCTTCGTTACATTATCCAGTGTGAGTTGACCAATTTCGTCACTAAATGTGCCAGTGTAATAACTTATTAATGGCAGCCAAAAGTGCCAATGCTTAGCTTGCTCTCGCGGCATTTTGTGGTCGCCATAAATATACCCTTTGAATAAGGTATGAATTTCCATATTAGTAAACGGGCGGCGGCCTAAATGGGTTTTCACTGAATATCCAATAAATGAATGAGTTAGCAACTATTTTAGCAAATATTGGTGGAATAACTAGAGCTTAGGTTGTTACTAAGTGAAATCGTTAAATAATGCGCATAAGCGCACCATTTAATAAAAGCGGTCTTTCACTTGTGCATATTGATAATAAGCAAACTGTCCTAACCGTCTAAAATGCGGAAAAGGTAAGTAGGGTAGAGGTGTGTTGTAAAGAGGTAAGTTTGGTACTGTTTTACCTGCTACCATTTGTGCCATGCGATAGCCTGCCTGTGCACTAAACGACACGCCTGCACCACAATAACCTAGTATAAAGCCAAGCTTACCGTCAAAATTAATATGCGGCATATCATCGAGAGCAGCAGCAATAAAACCATTCCAGTAATAATCATGCTCGATATTAGCAAGGCTTGGAAAACAATCGCTTAGGCCCTTTTTTAAGTTGGCTAAATACACCGATTTATTTTGATGTTTGGCATAAACAGCCCCGCGACCACCGAATAACAGCCGGTTGTCTGGCAATAATCGGTAATAGTATTTTAGTGTTCGCGTGTCCATACATACTTGGTTGGTTTGCAGGCCTGATTCTGCTAATTGTTTTGCTGTAAGTGGCTTAGAGACAAATATACTGCTTAAAATAGGCAGATATCGGTTGTTAATAGCCTTATGTGTTAGTTTGCTATTATATGCGTTGCCCGCGATAACTAATTTATTGCAGCTTAGTTGGCAGCCATTAACGGATAACTGAAAGCCACTTGCTGTTTCCGTTATATTTTCAACTAACGCGTTTTCAAACAGGGTGACACCGCTCTCAAGCATAGCAGTACGATAGCCAAGTAATAACTTTAATGGATTCACACCAAAACTATCGCTGTAGCGCAGTGCGCCATAGGCTTGTTGATTTTTCATGTAGTGCGCACTGAGCTCGTCTTGGCTCAGCCATTGGCAAGGCGGTGTGCTTGAACTTTGCAAGTGTGTTTGAATATATTCAGCTTGGGCATTTAAGGTTTGCAGTGCATTTTGATTGTGTGCAATTTTTAAATAACCGTTTTCTTGTTTATCACATGCAATATCATGTTTTGCAATAAGTTGCTCTACGCGATTTACAGCATCACTGAATTCGGCATAAATCCCTTTGCTAACATCCACTCCCCACTTCTCGGTCATTTGAGGGTAGCTTAGGCGACCTGAGCCTTTAAGCACAAAACCTGCATTTCGCGCACTGGCACCAAAACCTACCTGATTTGCTTCAAGTACGCATACATCTAAGTGATGTTCAGTTGCTAAATGATATGCAGTTAAAAGTCCTGAATAACCGCCGCCAATTATTGCAACATCAAACTGCTGTTGACTGGTGACGCTTGATTTAGCCGTTGGCAAATCAATAGTGCTGGCCCAATAACTAGGGGCAAAGGCTTGTCCTTGGCAGTGGGGATGTTGTAGCGGATCGTATAATTGGCTCATGCAAATTCAATCGCCATTTCTGCCGCACTGCAGTAGCAAGGTACGCCGCAAATAGTGCAGTGATAATTCTCTTCAATGCTGTAGTTATACCAGCGGTTTTTGTGCTCTTTAATCAATTTTCCGCCGGCATTAGTAAAATATTTTACCGCACCATTGCCTGGGCTTTGCTGCCATAAGTGGCCAATACCCGCTTTTGCACCTTGTTCCTTAAGCGCTTCGATTGATGCACTTAATAGCTTAGGGCCAATGCCTTTACCCTGTTGATTAGGATCAACGGCAATGCATTTAAAGTACGCCATTTTATCTTGTTGGCAAGGCCATAAAGACGGGCTGCACCATTCATCAAGTGGCCATTGATTGGCTGCATAACTTAAGCGCAGGCCCACGACGTTATCATCTTCTAATGCAATAAAGTTGGCATTGATACCATTTTTGTTAGCCTTGTTTTGCATTTCCATTAAGTTTGCTAAATCAAGGTAGTTGTCGCCGTGAACTAAGTTAGCAAGCGCAATCGCTTGCTGATAATACTGTTCACCAAGAGGGATAACTTTAATCATTTGAAAGTGCTTCAAGCAATGAATCGGCTTCTAGCTCAATTGCGATTTGTTCGTCACTTAAGTCTAAACCAATAAGTAACTCATCTTCTTTAAGGTGCGGTAACAAATCTAAAACATCATCATAATTGATTTCGATAACATTAAAGTGTTGCCACTCGCCTTGACACTGTTGTTGCGCAATTTCTGATGATGACCAAATTAATAGTGCATCGCGCTCATCATTAAATTCTGATTGCGCGATTAGTAAACCACTTTCACTTGATAGCACAAATGCTTGTTGTGACTGTTTTAACTGGTTTACAAAGTCATCAATGCGTTCTAAATGTTCGCTCATAGTGTCTAATCTCTTGGTGCTGTTTCTATGTTCGAAGCACGATTTTTATGTTCTGAATGGAATACTTGAAGCGCACTATAGCAAGTCAAATCGGTTAAGTTTCTGAAGATAATCCAATCTAGTAAGCAAAATAGTGATATAGCAACGTAGTTATAATCGCTAAATGTACCTTGTTCTGCGGCATCATTTAACACTGATAAAACACCGTTTATACGCTCACGTTGTAAATTGAAAAACAGTTTGTCGTCATTGGTGTCGAATTCCGAGCGCTGACAAATTAAAAGCTCAACCAAAGAATCGTTCGCAGAGTTAATTAGGGTTAGTGTATTTTCTTGGTTCCAGCTTAACGGGGTGAAATCTAATTTTTGGGCCAAGTAACGGTAAATAACGTTTGAATCAAAAATCACCTGCTCACCGTCAAGTAACATAGGAATTTTTCGCGTTGGGTTGAGTTTAACTAAGGTTTCTCGGTCTTTCTCGGCAAAAATATTAAGGTTTAAAAAGTGTAATTCAATATCTTTTTCGATAGCCAATGCGCGAAGGCGGCGTACATAAGGGGAGGTTAGCGAACCATAAAGTTGCATAAGTAGCTCTCGCTTAATATGAAATTTAGTTATTTATATCAGGTCTTGGCGAGTGATACTATGGCTTGGCAGTGACAATTTTATTTAGAACTAAAAATGAAAACGCGTATAGCAAAACAAATCGATTTACCCGCAATAGTCGACATTTATAACCAAACGATAGACAGTCGAATGGTAACCGCGGATACCGAACCACAATCAGTGGCAAGTAAACAAGCATGGTTTGATAGCCATACTGACACTCGGCCAATTTATGTTGTTGAAGATAATGAACAGGTGGTTGCATGGTTAAGCTTTAAGTCGTTTTACGGTCGCCCGGCATATAATGGTACTGTTGAAATTGCCATTTATGTTGACAGCAATCAGCGCGGTAAGCAGATTGGGCAAACGTTATTGCAGTTTGCAGAGTCTCTTTCACCTAAGCTTCAAATCAAAAGTTTGTTGGCATTTATTTTTAGCCACAATACACCCAGCATGCGACTTTTTATTAAAAATGATTTTGCCGTTTGGGGTGAGTTGCCAAATGTGGCAAAAATGGATGATAAAGAATACAGTTTAACGATTTTAGGTAAGCGAGTAGGCGAAAATTAAGTTTAAAAAAGGCTTTAATATTTAACATTAAAGCCTTTGCTAGGGTCTGTTGAACTTTGCTGTTCTATTTTTGTTCTGCTTGAGCGTGCTTTTATCGCGGCGCTCGATATGTGGCCTAGCAATCTAAGCGAATATCGAGCAACAATGAGAAAAGTGCGCTCAAAAGAACCATTCGGCAGCGCTTGATTGGGTTTTCTACTGTGTTATCGGCTGACTTACATAGAATAACTATGCCACGCAGCCTCTGCCTTGTATAAAACCCAATCAAACTGCTGCAAAAACGAACTTGAAAGGTCAACAGACCCTAGGTATAGCTTAGATAAGTTACTATTTAAGCTCTGCAAGCCATTGGCTAAAATCATTATCCATTGATTTACCCCATTGTTTTACCAACGCTTGGTAGCGGGTGTATTGACCTTTGCGCGTTAGTGCCAGCATTTGTTCAACTTTGTCGCGCTGTTTTTCCATCATATAGCGCGATGCTAAATAACCCCAAACATAAACGCGTTCCGAGCCGCCATTTTGCTCATAACTGGTGTTAAATAGTTCACTTAGATGAATGATTTGTTTTTTTGCTGCTTTTACTGCACGTTCGTTATCTTTACCTTTTGCGATGTACTCAGCAATACCTTCACTCCACCACACTAAGTGAGGTAATAACGGTGCTGGTTTTGGGCAGTATTCTGGGCCCGAATGAGAGTCATGTAGGTTAGCGCAAAAGTCACCAAACATATTAAAGCGGCCATCCAGATAATGCACATATTCATGGCTTAAATTCCAAATCTGACCTTTCTTTTGGTAAGCGACGAATTCAGCTGAGTTATTGGGTAAATGCGGTAAACCTTCCAGGTACATGCCGCCATTATCGCTTGGAACATCAAAGTGTTCAGTTACATACTGCACATAGGCATCGCGATCTTGATAAATATTGGCTCGCAAGCGGTGATTATTATCATTCGCTACAGGTTTACCTTTAGTATTAAAAACACTATGAAAACGAGCTTCTTGCGCTGACAGCATTTTACATGCAGCGTTTTCTTGTTCTTTGCTGAGCGCTTGATGACGCAGTACGATGGTATTACTGCAATTTTTAACATTGACCAAAACGTCGTCCACACTGGGTGTAGCTGCACAGGCATAAGTTGTAAATAAAAAGCTGGATAACAGCGTTAATCTTTTCATTGGTATATTGTATTCAATTTCAAATTAAAATGATTACAACAAATTAATTTACATTGGTCAATCAAGTGTTTTCCAAAGGTGCTCTTGCGTATGTTTTTCTCATTGTTGGCTAGGTGAATGTCAATTAGGGGCGTGAGAAGGATATACAGGGTTACTTGATATTCGCATAGATTGCTTAGCCACATATTGAATGCTGCAACAAAAACGCTCAATAGAGAGCAAGAATAGAATTGTAACGATCAACAGCCCCTAGGGGTAAAGTTGGGTTAAACCAGATTGGCCTTGCATATCGCCAATAATCCAAACTTGCTCAAATGGGTGCGGGGTTGGCATAGCAAAATGATGTTGCAGGGCTTGAATATCGTCATTGCGCCAAAATGGATTTGCGTTGCGGATCACCAGCCACACGCGTTTAGAATCATAATGTTTTAATGCTTTGTTAGCTAAAATGCGCTGCAGAGCTTTTGTTAAACGAGTTTCTATTGGTTCGAGTAGAAGCGCTTTTAGGTTGTCTTTGGTTTCGCTGCTGAGTTCGCGGTGCAGAATTGCCATTGCCTCTTTCTCGCTACCGTAAAGGTGGGCAATTTCAATATCGAGCTTATCTTCGCCTTGGTAACAGCTTACATCAGGTTTACTCGGTTGGTTATGCCAAATATGGCGCATGGGTAAGCTAAATTGTTTTTCAAATAGGCGTAAAAAGAGCTTGGCTGCTTGATGCTCTAGTTCAATTTTTTCTTTATCGCTGGCGCTTAACATGAAATATTTGGCTGAAAATACGGCTAAAATCGTTGCGATTACTGTAGCGTGAGAGTGTTTTAGAATGCAAGTGGTGGTGTGTGAAACAAACGTTAATACACTTGATTTGAAATAAAATTTTATTGTGAAAAAAGCTATAGAATTAATTATCCAAGATATACTATTGTAATATTCAATTTATAAATTTGTGAATTCTCAATGTCAGCGGTATATATTGCACTGGTTGCTTTGTTTTCAGTAGCAGCGCAGTGGTTAGCATGGATTTTTAAAGTACCAGCTATTTTATTCCTACTTGTTACCGGTCTTTTATTAGGGCCTGGTTTTAATGTAATTGACCCAGATGCGTTATTTGGTGACTTACTGTTTCCGATAATCTCCTTAGCTGTTGCCGTTATTTTATTTGAAGGTGCACTTACCCTCCATTTTAGAGAATTAAAAGGGCTCGAAAAAGTCGTGCGCAACCTGTGCTCCATCGGTATGTTGGCATCGTTTGTGGTGATCGGCTGTGCTGGGTATTTTGTGTTAGGTCTCGATTGGCGTGTGGCTGCTGTACTTGGCGCAGTGTTAGTTGTAACCGGCCCAACGGTTATCGCACCTTTATTAAATGCGATGAGGCCGCATAAAGACATTGATAAAGTATTACGTTGGGAAGGCATTGTAATTGATCCTATAGGTGCTTTATTCGCCGTATTAGTATTCGAAGCAGTTATGCTGACAGGCCAAGAAAGTATTTTTAACCACACACTTGGCGCGTTGTTTATGACATTAGTGGTGGGGTTATCACTGGGTCTCTTTGCCGGTTGGTTTACAAGTTTATTAATTCGCCGTCAATGGCTACCGTATGAATTGCATAAATTTGGTATTTTAGCATTGGTATTAGCAACCTTCAGTGTTTCAAATTACCTGAGCCACGAATCGGGATTACTTGCTGTAACCGTTTTTGGTATTTGGCTGGCGAATCAAGATGACTTAGAAATTGATGCTGTGCTTGAATTTAAAGAAGATTTATCAATGATCTTAATTTCAAGCTTGTTTATTTTACTCGCAGCGCGATTACATGTAGACGATATTAAACAACTTGGTGCTAATGTTCTTATTTTTATGGCATTTGTGTTGTTTGTGGCACGTCCGCTGTCGATTTTGTTATCAACATTTGGGTCAGACCTTAATTATCGCGCCCGTGCATTACTTAGCTGGATTGCTCCCCGTGGTATTGTTGCTGCCGCGGTAGGTTCTGTATTTGCGCTTAGTATGGTTAAGGCCGGTGTGCCTACTTCTGAGAAGTTAGTACCGCTTATCTTTACCGTTATTATTGTGACGGTTGTTTTGCAAAGTTTAACTGCTGTGCCACTTACCAAGTTGTTAAAGCTGCGCCAGCCTGAACCAGCAACAGTACTGATTATTGGTGCAAACCATGTGGCACGCGAAGTGGCAAGGGGCCTCAAAGATATCGGTGTGAGTGTTTACCTTTCAGATCCTGCATGGGAAAACTGCAAAATGGCGCGCATGGATGGTTTCCCTTGTTATTACGGTAACCCGCAATCAGAGCATGCTGAGCGTTATTTGCCGTTAACTGACATTAGTAAAGTGCTAGGCTTATCGCCAAACCGCCTTTACAACGCATTAGGTATTCAACATTTCGCACATTTAATCGGTGAGGATAAAGTATTTTCATTGAAATCATCTGATGTGCACGCGAAAGCAAACAAAGACAGTGCGACTTTCTTGTCGCGCCAGAATTTATTTGCACAAGATGCTACGTTTGCGCGTCTTTCCGGCATGATAGCGAAAGGAGGTAAAGTCAGTGCAACACGCATTGCTGACGCATTTACTTGGGAAGATTATTTGGAAGTAAATAAAGACGCAATTCCGTTGTTTATTTGGCGTCAGCAAAAATTTATCGAACCAGTGCAAATTGGCGGTGAACAAAAACCGGAGGAGGGCGACTCTGTTATTGCACTTCAGCCGCCGAAAATGTCTATTTTAAAAGAGTCGCAAGCTAACCAAGCGGCAACATAAAGCAAGGAGCTACTCGCTAGTGCGTTCAATTGCGGCAGTATTACTTTTACTATTTTGTTATGAACTGAAAGCCTCTGATGAGGTTTCGTTGGCGGTTGTCACTGAAGAGTGGCGACCATTTAATTATACCGACGATAACGGCATTATCGTTGGCCGCTCAACAACAAAAGTAAGAGCAATACTCGATAGCTTGGGATACAAATATGATATTCGAAGCTACCCTTGGACGCGTGCCATGAGGATGGCTGAAAACGATGAAAATACACTTATCTATTCGATTTTTAGAACGCCAGAGCGAGAGCATAAATACCAATGGGCATGTCCGCTTATGGCTCCGGTGAAAGTGTATTTCTTTCACCTTGCAACACGTGATGATATTAACGTTACGTCACTTGACGATGCAAAAAACTACGTTATTTCAGTAGGGCGAAATGCACGTAGCCATGAAACCTTACTCGAAAAAGGTTTTATTGAAGGGCAACATTTGGATGTGTCAGCCGATCCTAGCGCCGAATTAAGAAAGTTTCTTGCAGGGCGAGTGGATTTTTTGGTGCAATCTGAATGGGAAATGTCTGAATCGTTAAAGGGAGTTGAGCGGCAATATACAGACGTTGTGCGAAGCCTCGAAGTAGCAAATGTAAGTGATCGTTCAGCCTGCATCGCCTTCAGTAAAAAAACCGACAAAGAAATTGTTAATCGCGTACAGGTAGCACTTGAACAGTACAATAAAAAATTCGGTCTTGAGTAGCGTAATTGTGACAAATCATCAGCTCCCTTTGATATTGTTTTTAGTTAAGTCAACGACAACTGTTAATTCGTAAATCCTCCTTTATTTTTTGTATAACCAAGCGTTCTAAAAAGCTTTTATTGTTTAATTTGAACTATTCATGGGTTATATACCTGAACTTAAATCAAAAATATTGCTTTAATTCGATAAATTAGCGAACGGATATATTGGCAATAATGCGTGAAATGCGTAAGCTTATAACAAGTCGTTAATTTGGTTAAAGTTTGGTTACATAGTCGATGGGTAAAGTTAGAGTTTTATTACTTTCTATTGTGTTATTTTGTGCATTTTTTTCGTCAGAAAGTAATGCCAATTCAGCTGCTTGTATATTGCTGAAACAACAAATGAGCAATTATCAGCATAGCAAAACCCACCCAACCTATCGCCGAGCTCAGCGTGACTACGAACGCCTGTGTAATCAACCTGAAGTAGTTGAAGATAAAGCAACAGAAAGCGCAAAAACGCAACAAACGATTTTAAGCGAAGAAGAAAAGCGTTTAGCACAAGAGCGATTTGAAGCGATTGAAGCTAAGCAGCAAGAACAACAAACTGTTGAAACCAAAGAAGATGCTAGTGATGATTTAACTAACAACGGAGAAGTAACCAATAGTAACGAACAGCAGACCGTTGAAATTGACTCAAAAACGCAAAGCGAAGTAAAAGAAACGCCTAAAGCTCAACCTGCTGCGCCAGTTAAAAGAGCACCTGTCACCTGGCAAAATGATATTCCAGTAGAAGAATCGAGCTTATTAGAAGCGATGATGCTGCCGATTATTTTATTGCTTGTTGTGTTGGTTGCCATATTTGTCTACGTGAAATTTGTGCGTTCACGCATGGACGAAATTAAAGAGAAAGCCAAAGAAAAAGCCCAAGAAATGTCAAAAGACATTGCTGCAATGGGCTCAAAAGTTGCTGAAAAGAAAAAGAACAAGTTACCAAAAGGCGCACTCGACCCAGATTTATACTTCCGTCGTCAACGTGTTGAAGTAACACTCGCAAATGGTCAGGAAGTAGTATTAGACAGTGTTATAGCATCGCAATATGGCATTTTCGTTGTACTGCCGCAAAAGCAGCGCGGCGCAATTATCGGTAGCGCAACCTTACCAGAGTGGAAAGAGCAAGTTGGGGAAGAACTTATTGGTTTTGAGAGCCCATTACAAGTAGTGAATCAATGCTGTCACGCCGTTGCGCAGATTTTAGGATTAAATGATGAAATAGAGCCGATTGTCGCGTTTAACGATATGGCGGTATTTAAATCACAATTTCCAATTGTAGTGATGCATAAAAAGCAAGTGAATCCATACATTCTAGGCTTTAAAGAGCTGAGATTTAGCGACCAGCAAGTTGACGAATGGATGGCGTTGATTGATAGCCACAACGAAGCGAAGCGAGAAGAGAAAAAACGCGCTGAAGAGCGTCAACGCGAAGAGAATATGACTCGTCACAATGAGCCTAAATTTGATACTTCAGCGCCATCGCCAGCGGAAGTTGCCGAACAAGAAATGCAAGAAAAGCAGCAAGAAACGGTTTACCCAGAACCTGGCTCATATGAAAACTCAGTGTCTGAAATTACGCCGGATAATCAGGATATTCATCGTGCAGAAGAGACAGACAAACCCGCGGTTGACCATATTGCTGAGCTTGATGCAATTCTCAATAAAGCAAAACAGTTTACTGAAAAGTTAGACGATATTAGCAGTGCAACTCCGAAAACTAGCGATGATGAAACGCAACCTCCGACACTAAGCGTACAGGACGCAGAGCTATTAAATAATGAAACTGAACAGCCAAGCGCAACCTCAGACGAAAGTAGTTTAGAGTCAGAGGAAAACGATTTATCTAATGACTTTACGCCTGATACCAATGCAGAATTCAAAAAAACAACGCAATCATTTTCATCTGATGACTCATTCGATATGCCATTTAACGAAGCCACTACGCAGCAGGCCGGTGCATCAGGTTTGGATAATGATGACTCAACTAAAAATACGTTAGATAACGACCTAATGGATGACAGTGCAGCGCTTACTCACTCCAACGCGTTACAGGAAGAATTAGGTCAATCTGAAGTTCAATCTCAAGATGATGATAGCTTATTGCCACCAGATAGCAGTGAACCCGCTACGGCATACACTGACCCTGATTATTTTAAGTCAGCTGATGACGATGCGCCTGAAAATATGGTTCCTCATTCTGAGTTTAAACGCCGTGCGGCAAAACGAGCAGTTGATGACGGTATGTTTGATTATTTAAATCACTACGACAAATCAGCAGAAAACGACGAGCAATCAGATGGTGAATATTCGCTTGAAGAAGAGTTGGCGCAAAGCCTTGCTGCGGGTAAGGGATTTTTGTCGGGGTTAGAGCAAAAGGATAATTCTCTTGATGAAGAGCCAAAATTACCAGCGCGCGACGATGCGGATATGTTAGCTCAAGTTGAAACCAAATTAGATCAAGAGATGGCTAATTTATCAGCTGATAACGATCTTCATGAGCAGTCTGACACAAGCTTACAACAAGATCTTAATGATTTTGATATCAATTCACTAGAGCAAGACCTAGTTGATAATCAGCCGACTATCAGTGATAGCGTTGAAAGTACAGAGAATGATAGCAGCGATGTGAATCAAGGCGGTTGGCGTGCAATTAAAGCGCAAATGAATGAGCAATCTGACGAGCAGATTTTACCGCCTTCAGTAGAAAGTGAAGCGCAAGATGAACAGCCTAAATCAAGCTGGCGTGCGTTAAAAGAACAAGTAAATGATGAAATTGACGATGAATTTAACAAGACTGATCAAGACAGCGAAGCTGATAAAGATGACAGTGAAAAATCGTCACCATTTTCTAACTTACAGCTCGATCCTGATTGGGCGCCTAAGCCACCACCGGAAAAGGTGTTTAAAACAAAACCTGAAGACGACCCTGATAATAATTAATCAATAAAAAATGGTCAGCAATTGCTGACCATTTTTTTATTTTACTTGAATTAGCATCACTAATATTTAGTGATATTAACGCAAGATACAACAATCCTTATTCACATTGCTCTACAAGCGAACGTAGGTGCTGCCCTAAATCTTGTGTTTTTGTTTTACCATTCGCTACTAACTCAGAGGCTTGCTGTTGAATTTCAGCAACATCGTACTGCGATAACATATGCTTTACGTAAGTTAATACATCGCCACCTTGGCGGATAAGATCTGGCAGGCTTTCGAGAGAAAGCTCTTGTTCAGATAGGTTTGACAGTGTTTCAATGAATTGAGATAAATCCATCGAATCTTGCAATGCACCTTCTACCTCAACTAATGCGCCCATGGGGTCTGCATCTAGCTTACCAGCAACACATGCTGCAACTGAGCCTGCCTCGGAGCCTTGTTTAACGGCTTCAATGCCTTGAGCACGGATCGCTTCAATTACTTCTTGTAACTCTTGGTGCTCTGCAAAATATTGACGTTCCAACGCCTTCTTAGGATCTTCTGCAAGATCACAGGCTGTTAAAGTGGTGGCGAAAGTCGTCGCTAGTAACAGTGCTTTTTTCATGATTTCTCCGCAATTATTCGCGTTATTTACAGCGAGTATATCGCAATGTTCTAAACTATAAGTAAGCAAAAATATGAAAATAAACTAAATTTTATGCCGCAACAAACCGTTAAAAGTCCGTGTGTTGAAAATTGTTGCTTAAATGAGGATGACGTATGTTTAGGGTGTTTTCGTACGTTAGAAGAGATTTTATCTTGGTCGAGTATGAGTTTATCGCAAAAGCGAACTACGCTTAATTTATGTCAACAGCGAAAACAGCAAAAACAACATGCAAAAAAGGATTTTAATTCTAGATAACTCAAGTGTTTTGGCAATGCGCTTAAAAGTTTTACTGGAGTTATTGACGTGCCAAGTAGACCTACATCATTACAGCGACTTTGAACCTAGTAGCGAACCCACATTTTATGAAGCAATTGTTTTTGCCTCAGGCGTCCCCGAGAAATTAGTACTGCAAACCCAGCAGTTATATGGTGATGTGCATGTGTTTTTATTGGCCCCTAATGTAGAGGGAAGCAAACTCAGTGATAGTTTTACAAAACTGGTTAATGCACTGCCTCGCGCCTTGGTAATTCACCCATTTTATAACAATAAGGAAGTTATAGGCCTACTTGAAGAAGGGTTAGCGATAGGTGCCGCTAATCTTGATATTAAATTACCTAAAATTTTATTGGTTGACGATAACGAAAGTCGCCTAAGTCGCTTAGAGTCGAGCTTAAAAGGCGCACATTTTGATGTTATCACCGCTGATAATGAATTCTCAGCAATTGGGCGTGCAGCGCTACACCAAATTGATTTACTTGTAAGTGATTTTAATATGGGAGATCTCTCTGGCATAGATATATTTAGGCAAATAAAATCTATCAACCAAGATTGTCGCTGCATACTCATCACATCAAAGCCACACCAAAGTGCGTTAATCGAAGCGGTGCGGTTAGGAGTGGATGATGTACTTGAAAAACCACTTGATGAAAGTGTGTTGTTACAAGCAATCTATAAGCTTTGGCACAATGAACAGCTGGAGCAAAGCAACCAAGAGCTGGTATCTCGGCTACAAGATACCGTTGATGCACTTATCGAAAAAGATAGTTTATTGCGTGTTATCTATAAAAATACACCAGATGCGATTGCTATTTTTAGCAACGACGGCGCGATTTTAGAGGCGAACGATGCGTTTTTAAGTTTATTTGCCCGAGAGCAAGATGAAATTCATGACTTATCATTTTTTGAATTGCTAGACAGCACTATTTCAAATGAAATAAAAAACAATATTGCCAGCTACCAAACTCAGTTTAATTTTGAGTTTGTAGTGACGACGGCAAAAGATGACATAGTGCCGTTTTCAGGCTCATTTAGTGAGATTGACGTACATGGTGAGCCATCGACAGCGGTTATTTTAAAAAATATTGCTCATCTTAAGCGCAAACAGCAACTACTAGAAGAAGCAAAGCAATTACTTGAAGAAAAAGTAAATATTCGTACCCAGGAGCTTGAGGCCGCGAAAAACCAAGCTGAGTTTGCTAACAAAAGTAAGTCGGAATTTTTAGCGAATATGTCTCATGAGTTGCGAACGCCAATGCATTCAATTTTGAGCTTTTCTCAATTTGGTTTGGATAAACTCAATAGCGAACCAATTCCTAAAGATAAACTGCACAAATACCTTTCTCGTATCGAAAGTTCAGGACAGCGACTTCTGTCTTTGTTAAACAATTTACTCGACCTATCTAAATTAGATGCGGGTAAGTTTCCGTTTAATCCCAGTAAGCATAATTTGAATCAATTAGTGCGAACTAGCATCGACGATATGTCGGGCGCACTATTGGCAAAAACAATAAATGTGCATTTTGTGCCTGAAAAAGATCCGTTTTTTGTTGATTGCGATTGTGACCAAATCGCGCAAGTGATCCGTAACTTACTTGGCAACGCCATTAAATTTAGCGATGAACACAGTGAAATTGAAGTCGTCATAGACCATCACAATGAAACGGTCCAGTTGGCTGTACGAGATAGTGGACTAGGTATACCAGATGAAGAGCTAGAAACAATATTTAACAAGTTTGAACAAAGTAGTAAAACCAATCGTGGGGCAGGTGGTACAGGGCTTGGTCTAGCGATTTGTAAAGAGTTTATCGATTTACACCACGGCCGTATTTGGGCCGAAAATAACTTTGAGAAAGGTGCAAGTGTATTTGTTAGTTTGCCAGTTTCTAATACTTTTGACTAAGCTAAATCTAGTTCAGTATAAATTAATGGAAAACAAGGAGTAAGTCATGAATTCAAACACAGTACTTGCTGTTGATGACGAACCGTTTAATTTGGAAATAATCGAGGAAATACTGGAAGATCATTACGATCTGCATTGTGTAGCAAGCGGTCCCGAATGCCTAGAGGTAGTTCAAAAAATCAACCCAAGCGTTATTTTGCTAGACGTAAGCATGCCCGATATGGATGGTTATGAGGTGTGTCGGCGCCTAAAAGAAAATCCTGAAACATCTAATATTACCGTGATGTTTGTCTCAGCTAGAGGCTCTGTTGAAGAGCGCATCGAAGGCTACAATGTTGGTGCTGAAGATTATATTGTGAAGCCGTTTGGCCAACAAGAATTACAAGGCAAATTAGACACTTTGTTTAAGGTAGTCGAAAACAAACGTATGCTCGAACAACAGCTACAAGATGCTACTGACACTGCGTTTAATGCAATGGCTAATAGTAGTGAAATGGGCAGCATAGTGCAGTACGTGGAGCAAATCGGTAAAATTGATGAGAAAGAAGAGCTTGCACAAGCTCTCATAAATTGTATGCGTGGTTTTGGTCTTAAAACGAGCATCGAGTTTCGCACCAAAAACAATCGTTCGCATTATAGTTCGGAAGGCATTTGCTCACCTATGGTGGTTGAGTTATTCGAACTGCTGCAAAATAAAGGGCGTTTATATGAGTTTATGCCGAGAATCTTAGTAAATTACCCAAGGGTTAGTTTACTCATTATGAATCTGCCAAATGATGACCCTGAAAAACTGGGCCGTATTCGCGATAATATTTGTTTTGTTGTTGGCGTAACAGAGCATCAGCTCGACGCCATTTTAACCCGCAAACAATTAAGCAACCAAACTCTCAAATTGCGGCAAGCATTTTCTATGGTTCGCGATAAATTTGAAGATTTAGTGGGTGTACTTAATCTAAGCCATGAAATGAATGAGGCGATTTTTAGAGAATTACAGGAGGAGTTTGAAGATCGGATTCCACTGATGGGCCTAGATGAAGATCAGGAGCAGTATATTTATAAAAAAGTGGATGACACTATTCAAAAATCAGTTGCACGAGAGGATTTATTGCAAGATATAACGCGTGCCTTTACTGAGCTTGAAAATGATTTAAGTGTTATGCTGAAATAAGTGCTTTCTATTTCCATATTAGTCATTTAATTCTGGTTTGAGTAAGGAATAGTAAAAGCGCTACAGTTTAAGTAAAGACAAAACATCAGCGGCATATCCGCGATTTGCGTTTGAGGTTACTTACCAAGGGTTAAGCATCTCTTGGTAAGCCTTTCTCAATAATACGAATTAAGCGTTTTGTTTTGTTGTCTCTTTGCGCGGTTTTATTGTGTTGTTGTGCGAGTGCCCAATGAATGTGTTCAAGCAACATTTCAGATGCATCACTCTGCGCGCGCTCTAATGCGTTTATAATATCGTTATTTGCATCTGCATTTCCTAGCGCTACTGCGATATTACGTCGCCAGCGCTCTATACCAATACGGCGAATCGCGCTACCCTCCGTGTTTTTTAGAAAGGTTGCTTCATCCCATGCAAAAAGCGTAAGTAAGTCCTGACTTTTTAACTGCTTACGAATATGAAAGTCATCTTCGGCTGTAAGCTGTCCGTAGCGGTTCCACGGGCACACTAATTGGCAGTCATCGCAACCGTAAATGCGATTGCCTAATAATGAGCGGAATTCTTCAGGAATAGCACCTTGTTTTTCAATTGTTAAGTATGAAATACAGCGTCTTGCATCAACCACATAAGGTTCAACAATTGCGCCAGTAGGGCACGAGGTAATGCATGCCACGCAGCTACCGCATTTGTTTTCTACCGTCTCTTCGTTTATCGGTAGTGGCAAATCCACAAATAATTCGCCTAAGAAAAACCAAGATCCCGCTTCTTGATTCAGTATTAGCGTGTGTTTTCCGGTCCAGCCGAGTCCTGCTTTTTCAGCTAGTTGGCGCTCTAATACGGGGGCTGAATCAACAAAGGGTCTAAATCCTAAGGTAATTTGATGCTGTTCTAGTTCTTGCTCTAACTTTTTGCCGAGTTGCTTTAAGCGATTACGCATTAATTTATGATAATCGCGGCCTAGGGCATAACGGCTTATATATGCGGTTTGTTTGTTTTTTAAATCTTTAGCAAAACTCGCATCTGGTGGTAGGTAATTCATGCGCACAGAAATAACTCGTTGTGTGCCTGGCACAAGTTCAGCGGGGCGTGCACGCTTCATGCCGTGTGCAGCCATATACTCCATTTCGCCATAGTAGCCCGCATCTAACCATCGTTGTAATTGTGCTTCGTGCTGAGATAGGTCAATATCGGTGATACGCACTTGATCAAAACCAAGCTCTTTTGCCCAAAGCTTGATTTTTTCTACCAAATTCGGATAGTTAAGAGTAGACATACCAGTAGGTGAAATAAATGACGCCAGAATTAACCACTAATTTACCACAGTTTGCATATAGCGCCCAACAAGTAAAAGACAATGAGGCGATTGTTGCATCGCAGCAAAACGTTGATATGTACGCGCTGATGCAACAGGCTGCCGCATCGGTTTTTCAGCTGCTGATGTTGAAATATGGTAATTGCGATAAAGTTCAAGTGATTGCTGGTGGTGGTAACAATGGAGGTGATGGCTACTGGGTGGCTAATTATGCTTTGCAGCATGAGCTTGATGTTACGGTATTCAGTGTTAAGGATGTAAATCAGTTAACAGGTGACGCTAAGCGCGCTTACTTAGATTACTTAAAGCGAGGCGGCGAAGTAGTTGATAGCTTAGATACCAGTGCCGACGTATATATTGATGCACTGTTGGGAATTGGTTTTTGCGGTGCGTTAAGTGGTGAATATGCAGATGTTATCAATCATATTAACCAACAGAATAAGCCTATTATTGCGGTAGATTTACCTTCAGGTCTGAATGCGACAACAGGCGAAGTAGCAAAGGCCTGTATCAATGCTAACTATACAGTAAGCTTTATTGCTCTTAAGCAAGGGTTATTAAGCGGTCATGCTAAACAGCATGTTGGCAATTTATATTTCGCAGGACTCGGATTAGCCGATGCTTTTACTGAATATGTCACACCACTCTCTCAGTTAGTAAATTATGACGCGTTAAAAGCATCACTGCCGGTTCGTCATATCAATAGTTATAAACAACAACTTGGCCATGTTTTATTAATTGGTGGCGATAAACCTATGCCGGGGGCTATTCGCATTGCGGCTGAGTCCTGTCTGCGCACAGGTGCTGGGCTTGTCAGTGTAGCGACGCATCCAGAAAATCGCGCCATTGTGGTCCAAGGGCGTTATGAACTGATGGTACACGCCGTCGAGCATGCAACAGAGTTGGAACCACTAATTGAAAAAGCAGATGTGTGTTTGATTGGCCCAGGTCTTGGTCAATCAAATTGGAGCAAGACTGTATGGCAGGCAATCGAGAAGGTCAATAAACCAATTATTATTGATGCGGATGGGCTTAACTTGTTAGCTCAAAAACCAATTAACCTAGCGCAAATGATTATTACCCCTCACAGCGGAGAGGCTTCAAGGTTACTGGGTATCTCAAGCTCTGAAATTGAACTTAATCGTTTTGATTCAGTCTCTAAATTAGCAAAGCAATTTAACGCAATAGCCTTATTAAAAGGTGCGGGCAGCTTAGTTGCTAATAGTCATCAGACGGTAATTAATACGTCGGGCAGCGTTAGTATGGCAAGTGCTGGGATGGGCGATTGTTTATCTGGTATAATCGCTGGCTTTATTGCGCAGGGCATGCCGAGCTTTGAAGCAGTTCAATTGGCTGTTAATATTCACGGCCGCGCAGCGGAAATTGCAGAGCAACAGGGTAAGCGTGGCATGTTAGTCTCAGATCTTTACCCTTTTATTAGAAAACTGGTTGATTAGTGGAGAAGTAAATGAATCAGCAAGATGGGGTTTTTAATTGCTTTTTGGCCGATGAAACTGAAACAGTAGCCATGGGGAGTAAATTGTCTTCATGTATACATGAGGGTGCTGTTATTTTTTTACATGGCGACTTAGGTGCGGGCAAAACGACACTTACACGTGGCGTTGTGCAAGGCTTTGGTCATACCGGTAAAGTAAAAAGCCCAACCTATACCTTGGTTGAGCCCTATGAATTAACTTCACAAAATGTATACCACTTCGACTTATATCGCCTTGCTGATCCTGAAGAATTGGAATTTATGGGCATTCGAGACTACTTCGAAAATAATTCAGTGTGTTTAATTGAATGGCCAGAAAAAGGCGCTGGAATGCTTGCACAGGCAGATCTAGAGATTACAATGGAATATGTCGATAATGCGCGTAGAATAACCATAATGGCGAACAGTCAAAGTGGCAAAACAATAATAAATAAGCTGAAGAATGACTAGCGATTGGTACAATATTAAATCTCTATTTCGAGTAATTACAATTGTCATGATGTTTGTGAGTGTTAACTTATGCGCAGCAAACAAAATTGACAGTGTGCGTGTTTGGCCGTCTCCCGAGAGCACCCGTGTGGTACTCGATATGAAAGAGAAGCCTGAATACAGCTACTTCTTTTTGAAAAATCCATTGCGCTTGGTGGTTGATATAAAATCAACACCGGGCCGCGCAGCAACATTTCCAAAAATTGATAAAAAACATCAATTAATTAAAAAAATTCGCTACAGCACACCAAAGCGAAAATCCGATACGCGTTTAGTATTTGAACTGCTAGCACCTGTTAAACCGGTTATCTTTTCACTCGCACCAACAGGCCCGTATAGCGACCGACTTGTATTTGATTTGTACAGTAAAGAAAAACCGAAAGCACAAACCGTTGTAAAAAGTCGCGATATTAGCAGTGATAGAGACATTGTCGTTGCTGTTGTAGCGGGGCATGGTGGTGAAGATCCAGGCTCTATCGGCCCTTCAGGTACCTATGAAAAAACTATCACGCTGCAAATTGCAAAGCGTTTGGCAGCCAAAATTAATGCAGAAAAAGGTATGTCTGCTGTCTTGCCGCGTACCGGTGACTACTACGTAAAATTAAATACACGCACCGAACGAGCTCGAACCAAAAAAGCTGATTTCTTAATTTCAATTCACGCAGACGCATTTACGTCGCCGCAACCGCGCGGTGGCTCTGTTTGGGTGCTTTCGTTAAGGCGAGCTAATTCAGAAATTGGTAAATGGATAGAAAATCGAGAGCAACATTCCGAATTATTAGGTGGTGCTGCAGATGTATTGAAAGATACTCAGCAAGAGCGCTACTTAGCGCAAGCGCTACTCGATATGTCGATGGATCACTCGATGAAAACTGGCTTTGAAGTTGCTGAAGATGTGATTGCGGAAATGCGAAAAGTGACACGTATGCACAAAAAAGTGCCGCAGGCAGCAAGTTTGGCTGTTTTGAAATCACCTGATATTCCCTCAATTTTAGTTGAGACAGGTTTTATATCAAATCCAGCTGAAGAGCGGTTATTAAAAACCCGAGACCACCAAGAAAAGCTCGCGACGGCAATTTTTAAATCGGTAAAAGGCTATTTTAAAAATAATCCGCCGGAGGATTCTTATTTTGCCAAGTTGAAAAAAGAGCAGCCGCGTTTTCATAAGGTACGTTCAGGTGAGTCCCTAAGTGTGCTTGCGAGTCGTTATGGGGTAACGGTTAGCTCTTTGAAAAAGGCTAATAAGTTGTCGTCGAATACGTTATATATCGGACAAAATTTAGCTATTCCGCGTAGCTAATAGAGCCTCGATTTTAGAACTTGTAATTATGTCTATACAAATATTACCCGCTCGTCTTGCCAACCAAATAGCGGCTGGTGAAGTAGTAGAACGCCCCGCATCAGTGGTTAAAGAGCTGGTGGAAAACAGTTTAGATGCGGGTGCAACGCGCATTCAAATTGATATTGAACGTGGTGGTCACAAACTAATACGTATTCGCGATAATGGCTTTGGTATCGACAAAGACCAGCTCACTTTAGCGTTGTCACGCCATGCAACCAGCAAAATAAAATCACTCGATGACTTAGAGCAAATCGCATCTTTAGGCTTTCGTGGCGAAGCCTTGGCGTCAATAAGCTCAGTATCGCGTTTAACATTGACCTCTAAAACTGAGGCACAAAACGAAGCGTGGCAAGCTTATGCCGAAGGGCGAGATATGGCGGTACAAATTACGCCAGCTTCTCACCCTAATGGCACAACCATTGAAGTCGTTGATTTATTTTTTAACACACCAGCTCGTCGTAAATTTTTACGCACCGAGAAAACTGAATTTCACCATATTGATGAATTGCTGAAGCGCATTGCACTGTCGCGTTTTGATGTGGCAATTACGCTTAAGCATAACGGCAAAACTGTGCGTCAATATCGTGCGCAAATGCAGCAAGAAAATTACGTCAAGCGCGTTGCCCAAGTTGCAGGAAAGGTCTTTGAACAGCAGGCTGTCTATGTCGATTCTGGTGATGAGCGCTTACGCCTGTATGGCTGGGTATTACCCGTTGGCGATAAAACAGAGCCGCAGTACACTTATGTTAATGGTCGAATGATGCGTGATAAGTTAATTTTTCACGCTATTCGTCAAACATTTGAAGAATATGCTTCAGGCTATGATATTCCGGGTTTTGTTATTTACCTTGAAATAGAGCCGCGCCAAGTCGATGTGAATGTACACCCAGCGAAACACGAAGTACGCTTTCATCAAGGGCGTTTAGTACATGATTTTATTGTACAAGCAGTGAGGCAAGCGATTAGTTTTGAACAGCCGCTTGATCTCGCGCCAAGCAATGAGACTAGTGATTATGCACTACAGCAAATACATCAATTTGATGCTGGGCATGAACCCAGCGCGGTGAGTACGCCGCAAGTGCGTGAACAAAGTGCTTCTTTTTCAGCGCCTAGTGGTGGTTCAGGTTACAAAAAGCCGTTAATGCAGCATCATCAAGTACCTGATAGCGTAAAACAGCATTCGGTAAATGCATTCTATCAGGGAGTCGCCGATCAGGTCATTGAATCAGCAGTTCATGACACGCTTAATGATATACCGCGATCAACTAATAGCGCAGAATGCATTGAGTTATTGCCGCTACGCCAAGGAAAAGCACTGCGCAGTGTAAATGGTGAGCCACAGATGATCGATCTTACGCCTGCAATCCTTACCCTCTGGCAAACGCATGTTGAACAACAAGGGCAACTTGAAAGTAAAAGTCTGCTGTTACCTGTACGGATCAATTTATCGTCAGACTTGCTTGATAAAGTGCAAGACAACCTTTCATGGTTAGGAATTCTTGGTTTTGATATTGCCGTCAACTCTCAGTTTTTGTTAGTGAAAAAATTACCTGAGGTTTTATATTCAGTGGATGTTAATCAAATCTTAGATAACTTGTTTGACCATGCATTGCGACAAAATGAAAAAACCGATCTGACGTTTTGGCTGACTTGGCTGAAAAATATTGCCTTAGTTCAGCCTCTGGGCTACACAATTACTAAGCAATTAGTCGAGTTAGTGGTAAAAAAGCCTGAATTAATTGCCAGTTTTAAAACGAAAACTGTTAAAATTGACATAGAAAACAGTCTTTTTGACTAACCGATTAATTTTTAGTTTAGCAAGGAAATACGTTGCAACAATTGCCAGTTATTTGCTTAATGGGACCGACTGCTTCCGGTAAAACCGACTTAGCTATTCAACTTTGTCAGCATTTAAATACCGAAGTAATCAGCGTCGACTCTGCGTTGGTATACAAAGGCATGGATATTGGTTCCGCGAAGCCGAATGCTGAAGAGTTGGCATTAGCACCACATCGACTTATCGATTTAATCGATCCTGCTGGTAGTTATTCTGCAGCTGACTTTCGTCGTGATGCGCTAGATAATATTGCCCAGTTGCATAGCCAAGGCAAAATTCCGCTCTTGGTGGGTGGCACCATGATGTATTTCAAAGCGTTACTTGAAGGCTTGTCACCATTACCAAATGCAGACCAAGCAATTCGTGCTGAACTTGAGCAAGAAGCGCAGGTGAAAGGCTGGCCCGCATTGCATCAAGAACTGACACAGGTCGATCCAGTTGCAGCTGCAAAAATTAATGAAAATGACTCACAGCGTATTAATCGCGCTTTAGAGGTATACCGTTTAACGGGTAAACCAATGAGTGAGCTACAAAAGGTTAAGTCAGAACCGTTACCTTTTGATGTTTTACAGTTTGCGATTGCACCGAGCGATCGCGCTGTGTTACACCAACGTATTGAAAAAAGATTTAAAATAATGCTCGATATGGGGTTTGAAAAAGAAGTTCTGGCCTTATATACAAGAAAGGACTTACATCCAGACCTACCGTCTATTCGCTGTGTAGGTTATCGTCAAATGTGGGATTATCTCGCGGGCGAGGATGATTATGATGAAATGGTTTTTAAGGGCATAGCTGCTACGCGTCAGCTTGCTAAACGTCAGTTGACTTGGTTACGTGGCTGGCAAAATATTACTTGGCTAGAATCAGGCGATGAAGAAAACTTGCAACGCGTGTTAAGTTCGCTAAGCTAGTAAAGTGGTGCAGTAAAAATAATTGAATTCGTTAGAGTTATCGAATTTTATAAGAACACCTAGAACTAAGGAAAATAACAATGGCAAAAGGCCAATCATTACAAGACCCATTTTTGAACGCGTTACGCCGTGAACGTATTCCTGTAGCAATTTATTTAGTTAACGGCATCAAGCTACAAGGCAAAATTCAGTCATTTGACCAATTTGTAATTTTACTAGAAAACACTGTAAACCAAATGGTTTACAAACACGCTATTTCAACTGTTGTACCTGCGCGAGCTGTTAATTTCCAAGCAACTCAGGGCGGTGCAGAAGACGAGAGCGGTAACTACTAATTAATAGGAGTTTAATGCTTGTTTGACCGTTATGAAGCCGGTGAACAGGCAGTCTTAGTTCATATCGAATTTCCAAATGAAGGCGATCGTGAAGATTTGCAAGAATTGGAAATGCTCGTTTCTTCAGCTGGTGTAAATGCATTGACGATTGTGCAAGGCAGTCGTCAATCACCGCATGCCAAATACTTCGTAGGAAGCGGTAAAGCTGAGGAAATTGCTGAGATTGTCAAAATCCATGATGCAGATGTAATCATCTTTAATCACGAATTATCCCCCTCACAAGAACGTAACTTAGAGGCGATATGTAAATGTCGCGTGCTTGATAGAACGAGTTTGATTCTTGATATCTTTGCGCAAAGAGCGCGTACTCATGAAGGTAAGCTACAAGTAGAACTTGCACAATTACGCCATATTTCTACACGATTGATTCGAGGTTGGACTCACCTTGAAAGGCAAAAAGGGGGCATAGGTTTACGAGGTCCGGGTGAAACCCAGCTTGAAACCGACCGCCGTTTAATTCGTGGCAAAATTAAAAATATTTTAAAGCGCTTAGAAAAAGTAGCTAAACAACGTGAACAAGGGCGTCGCGCACGAAACCGAAATGAAATTCCAACCGTATCATTAGTTGGCTATACCAATGCGGGTAAATCAACCTTGTTTAATCGCATCACCGACAGTGATGTATATGCGGCGGATCAGCTGTTTGCGACGCTTGACCCAACACTTCGTAAAATTGAGGTGCCAGATTTGGGACCAACAATTCTTGCTGATACTGTTGGTTTTATTAGGCATTTACCGCATGACTTAGTCGCTGCGTTTAAATCAACGTTAGCTGAGACCCGTGAAGCGGATTTACAACTTCACGTGATTGATGTCGCAGATGCAAGGCGTCAAGAAAATATCGAGCAAGTACAAGATGTACTGAGAGAAATTGATGCCGATGAAGTACCGCAGTTATTGGTTTACAACAAAATCGATTTAGTGGAAGAGGTGTCTCCACGTATTGATCGCAATGATGAAGGTAGACCTATTCGCGTTTGGTTATCGGCACAAACTGGGGTAGGTTGTGAACTATTGCTTGAAGCGATTGGCGAATGCTTAGCGGAACAAATGTTCCATGAAAATATGCGCATTCCGCCGCAATTAGGTCGCTTACAAGGTGCGCTTTATCGATTAAATGCGGTGCAAGCTGAAAACTTTGATGAGCTGGGTAATTGGCTATTAAATGTCAGGTTACCTATGTCAGACTGGCAGCGCTTGAAAAAAGAGTTCGGTGAGCAAATACAAGAATTAGTGGTTTAACTTTTCAAAAATATTTGTTTACCGTAAAAATTAGAAAATCCCCTAAGGTTTTGGTAAATTTACCAAAGTTTAATTTTAATTATTAATATTGGAGTGACGCTATGGCCTGGAACGAGCCGGGTAACAATGGCAACGACAAAGACCCATGGAATAACAAGGGCGGTCGAGATCAGGGTCCACCTGATTTAGATGAAGTGTTCCGCAAATACGGCGACCGCTTTGGTGGCTTATTTGGCGGCAAAAAAGGATCAAGCAACGGCGGTTTAAGTGGCCCTGCACTGGTATTTGTTTTAATTATCGCTATTACTGTTTGGGCTATTAGTGGTTTTTACACGGTGAAAGAAGCAGAGCGTGGTGTTGTATTACGCTTCGGTCAGTTCCATGAAGTTGCTATGCCAGGTCTTCGTTGGAAAATGACGTTTGTAGATCGTGTCATCCCTGTAGATATTGAAGCAGTGCGTTCACTTTCTGCATCAGGCTTTATGCTTACTGAAGATGAGAACGTGGTAAGTGTTGAGTTCGTGGTTCAGTACCGCGTTACCGATGCATATCTATACCGCTTTAGCGTAACGGATGCAGATCACAGCTTACAGCAAGCGCTTGATAGTGCACTGCGTTATGTTGTTGGTCATGCAAAAATGGATGATGTGTTAACGAAAGGCCGTGAGCAGGTGCGTCAAGACACTTGGCAGGAACTTGAGAAAATTATCACGCCATATAACTTAGGTATCGTACTGACAGACGTTAACTTTAAAGATGCGCGTCCACCGGCAGAAGTTAAAGATGCGTTTGATGATGCAATTGCTGCACAAGAAGATGAAGAGCGTTTTATTCGTGAAGCTGAAGCATATCAACGTGAGATTGAACCAACTGCACGTGGTCGTGTAACACGTATGACGCAAGAAGCAGAAGCGTATAAAGAGCGTGTAACGCTTGAAGCGCAAGGTGAAATCGCACGTTTTGAGCGTCTATTACCAGAATACCAAGCTGCTAAAGAAGTAACGCGTCAGCGTCTTTATATTGATGCGATGGAAGAAGTATTAGGTAACACATCAAAGGTAATTGTTGATGTAGAAGGTGGTAATAATATGATGTATTTACCGCTCGATAAAATTATTCAGCAATCGAAAGAAAACGCAATGCCTGCTCGTCAACGCAATGATGTTGATAACTTAAGACAGCAACTAGGTACAACGAAAAACAGTCAGCTAAATTCTGCGAATGACCGCTACTCTAGCGACCGTTATAACTCTGGGAGATACAATCAATGAAAAACTTTGGTTTAGTTATTGTTGTTATTCTAGCGATGCTTAGTTTTTCTGGTCTGTTTGTGGTGCCAGAAGGTCAAAAGGCAATTGTATTAGAGTTTAGTAAAGTTAAGAAAGATAGCGAAGATAACCCGGTTGTGTATGAGCCAGGTCTGCAATTTAAAATGCCGTTTATCTCTCAAGTACGTAAGCTAGATTCGCGTATTCAAACACTGGACGGTTCACCAGATCGCTTTGTAACAAGCGAAAAGAAAGACTTAATTGTTGATTCGTATGTTAAATGGCGTGTCAAAGACTTCAGTAAGTTTTACCTGCGTGCACGTGGTGATAAGCAATATGCTGAAACACTACTTAAGCAAAAGGTGAACAATGGTTTAAGAACTAACTTTGGTTCGCGCACAATTCGCGAGATTGTGTCAGGTGAGCGTAGCGCACTAATGGAAGAGGCACTATCGCAAGCTTCTGAAAGTGCTGCTGAGTTAGGTATTGAAGTACTTGACGTGCGTGTGAAGAAAATTAATTTACCGACAGAAGTAAGTAACTCAATTTTCCAACGTATGCGCGCTGAGCGTTCTGCTGTAGCGAAAGAACACCGTTCTGAAGGTATGGAGAAGGCTGAGGAAATTCGCGCTGACGTAGACCGTCGTGTAACGGTTATGCTTGCTGATGCGGAGCGTAATGCACGAAGTGTACGCGGTGAAGGTGATGCGTTAGCAGCAAAAATTTATGCTGATGCGTACAATAAAGACGCAGAATTCTATAGCTTCTTACGCAGCCTAGATGCTTACAAAGCAACCTTTAAAAACAAAGAAGACGTTATGGTGCTTAGCCCTGATAGTGACTTCTTTAAGTATATGAAGCAAACCGGTAAGTAACTTACCCAGTTGCAATATAATATTAAAAGCCCTGCACTTGCAGGGCTTTTTTATGGAGAAAATAATGAGCTTTGATGTATTGCTATTGGCGTTTGCTTTGTTGTTAATTTTTGAAGGGCTTGGGCCTGCTTTATTTCCAGCGAAATGGCGCGAGTATTTACGCGAAATAGCGCAATTAGCTGATCCGCAATTGCGGGTGATAGGTGTTGCTTTAATCTCGATTGGTTGGCTGCTTTTTATGTGGTTAAAACCATAAAATAAAAAACAACCAAGAGATAAAATAAAAATTAAATTTATTAGTAAATTATCTAAAAACAACAGTGCTTAATGAGCTTGTATATACCAATTTAATTGAAGTTATTTAGATAAAATGATGAAAAAAGCTGCTAAACGGGGTGATCTTTGCCCCTATTTTTTGATAGAATCTGCGCCTAATTTTCTTTAAGTGAAGTTACAATGGGTAAAAACGTCGTTGTATTAGGCACCCAATGGGGTGACGAAGGTAAAGGTAAGGTTGTTGACCTACTAACAGATAAAGCGTCTTTAGTTGTACGTTATCAAGGTGGTCACAACGCAGGTCACACACTCGTTATTAACGGTGAGAAAACAGTTCTTCACCTTATCCCATCAGGTGTTCTACGTGACAATGTTAAATGTGTGATCGGTAACGGTGTAGTATTAGCACCAGATGCACTTATGCGCGAAATCGGCATGCTTGAAGAGCGTGGTGTTCCGGTTAGAGAGCGTTTATTAATTTCTGAAGCATGTCCACTAATCCTACCGTACCACGTAGCATTAGACATGGCTCGTGAAGAAGCACGTGGCGCTAAAGCTATCGGTACTACAGGTCGTGGTATTGGTCCAGCTTACGAAGATAAAGTGGCGCGTCGTGGCTTACGTGTTGGCGATTTATTTAACCCAGAGTTATTCGCTGAAAAACTAAAAGAAGTACTTGAGTATCATAACTTTACACTAGTTAATTACTACAAAGTTGATCCAGTTGATTACCAAGAAACATTAGATGCAGCAATGGCTGTTGCTGACATTCTTAAGTCTATGGTTGTTGACGTTACTGAGTTACTTGACCAAGCACGTACTAATGGCGAGCACATCTTATTTGAAGGTGCGCAAGGTACGCTACTTGATATCGACCACGGCACATACCCATACGTTACGTCTTCAAATACAACGGCTGGCGGTGTTGCTACGGGTGCTGGTTTTGGTCCATTGAACCTAGATTACGTATTAGGTATCGTGAAAGCATATACAACACGTGTTGGTTCAGGTCCTTTCCCAACGGAACTTTATGACGGTCTAGATAAGCAAGACCCTGTTGGCAAACACTTAGGTGACAAAGGTCACGAGTTTGGCGCTACAACGGGTCGTTTACGTCGTACAGGTTGGTTCGATGCTGTTGCAATGCGTCGTGCGGTACAAATTAACTCTATTACAGGCTTCTGTTTAACTAAACTAGACGTATTAGACGGTTTAGAAACAATCAAAATCTGTACTGGTTACCAGCTTGAAGATGGCACAGTTACAAACGTAACACCACTTGCTGCTGAAGGTTACGAGAAAGTAACACCAGTATACGAAGAGATGCCAGGTTGGAGCGAAAATACGTTCGGTGTAACAACTTACGAAGGCTTACCGCAAGCAGCACGTAACTACATCAAGCGTTTAGAAGAAATCACTGGTGTACCAATCGATATCATTTCGACTGGCCCAGATCGTGTAGAAACAATGATTGTACGTAACCCATTTGGTGAGTAAATTTAGTTTCTAGAAAAAAGCTGCAGTTTGCAGCTTTTTTTATGCCTAAAATTCAAAGGTTGGTATATATTTTGTATCAATTATTTTAAATTGGTATGAGCCCCAGTTCTGTTAAGTATGTGATCAGGGATAGCGATGGATAAATGAAATGGTAACAAGGCGGAATTTTTTATGTAGTTGTTCTACATTGATAAATTCAAACGCAGTTAGCATGATATTTAGCCCGCTAGGATGATCAGCTATTTAAGTGAATTGGTATTAAATATTTGAACACGTTTATCGCACTAATTATAAGTGTAGTGCGGTAGTTAGCTCACTGAATGATTAACTAGTTAAGTGGATTGACTTAATTGGCCTCGAATATCTGAGAATTATTATGCGTTTATTTATGCGAACATTGTGTCAAACCTTTGCTGCTACAGGGCTACTTTTTAGCTCTGCAAATGTGCTTGCCGAAAACCCTGAACTTCAAGCAGTGCAAATCTACAGCCAAGATGAACTCATTAAACTCATAAATAAAAATGAACATTTAACACGAGTAAAGCTCGATGATTGCCAACTTGTGCAGGATATCGAAGCGCGTGCAAGTAAAATGAAAGTCCCTGCATACCAGTTTTTATATGGCGATATGTTGGCATACGCAGTATGTGTAGAACGTGATGTTGATCTTGGTGTGTATTACATGCGTGAAGCGGCAGATCAGGGTTTAGCGGCGGCACTAGAGCAACTTGGTCGCTATTACCATGTAGGTCAATTAGTGCAGCGCGATATTAATAAGGCCATTATTTATCTACGTGAGGCCGCATCGCTTGGTAATTTAAATGCACAAATTAGGCTTGTTGATCTGTTTAACGCGGGGCTTGGTAGCCCTCGTGATTTTGAAGATGCATATCGCTGGCTTAATGGCGCTTTAATTTACGATAAAAAGCGTCATCAAGAAGTCGCGAAAAAGCTCGCATTGCTCGCTGAAAAAATGCCACCGAGCGCCTTAGCTCGCGCCAAAAAATAAAAATGTCATTTAACTTAACGATTATGCCTGTGCGAACTGCTCTTTATCGGGTAGCCAACGGGCAATAATTTGCTCAGCAAGGTCGCTATATTCAGTTAAAAAGCGTTTAGCGACGGGCCTAACTTGTTCTACTAGTGCTTTGTCTCGCACAAGATCAGCAATTCTAAATTCCGCAAGTCCCGTCTGCTTTGTACCAAGCACTTCGCCGGGTCCACGTATCTCCAAATCTCGTTCTGCAATAACAAAGCCGTCATTGCTATCGCGCAGCACTCCTAAGCGTTTCTGACCTGTGTTAGATAGTGGAGGGTGATATAGCAGTACGCAATGCGATGCAACTGAGCCACGGCCAACACGGCCGCGTAACTGGTGTAATTGGGCAAGCCCTAAACGTTCTGGGTTTTCAATAATAATTAAGCTAGCGTTAGGTACATCTACCCCAACTTCTATTACGGTTGTAGCAACCAGTACGTCTATTTTGCCCGCTTTAAACTCCGACATGATGAACTGCTTTTCACTTGGTTTCATGCGGCCGTGTACCAATTCGATAGCAACATCGGGTAGTGCTTTAGCTAATTCTTTTGCGCTATCCTCCGCAGCTTGACATTGCAATGCCTCAGATTCTTCTATTAGCGTACACACCCAATAAACCTGACGCTTGTCTTGTAGCACCGACTGCTGTACACGGTTAATAATGTCTTGGCGGCGGGTATCTGGTATAGCGACCGTTGTAATAGGTGTTCTGCCCGGTGGTAACTCGTCAATAATCGATGTTTCTAAATCTGCATAGGCGGTCATTGCTAAGGTGCGTGGAATAGGTGTAGCGGTCATAACTAACTGGTGTGGATAGCAATTGCCATTACGGCCTTTTTCACGTAATTCTAAACGTTGGTGTACGCCAAAGCGGTGTTGTTCATCAATAATAATCAGTGCGAGATTATTAAAGTTCACTTGTTCTTGGAATAACGCATGGGTGCCGACAATCATTTGTGCTTCGCCGGAGGCTATTTGCTCAAGTGCTACAGTGCGTTCTTTGCCTTTAGTTTTACCCGCTAACCACGCAATTTTAACCCCTAATGGCTCAAACCAAGTTCGAAAAGCATTAGCGTGCTGCTCGGCTAAAATCTCGGTAGGTGCCATTAGGGCAACTTGATAACCTTGGCTAATTGCCGTAAGTGCTGACATTGCCGCGACTAACGTTTTGCCCGAACCAACATCGCCTTGTACTAATCGCATCATGGGGTAGGGCTGAGTTAGATCGTGTTTAATTTCTGCCACTACACGCTGTTGCGCATTAGTTGGTGTGAAAGGTAGCAGGGCAAGTAGCTGTGGCTCAAGAGAATTAGTTGGTGGCAAGGTTACCGCCTGATGCACTTGCCCTTTGGCACGCAGTTTTAAAAGACTTAAATTTTGTGCCAGTATTTCTTCAAATGCGAGTCGTTGCTGAGCAGGGTGAAGCCCTTGCTCAAGTAATAGTGTGCTTTCCTCAGGACTTGGTTTGTGAAGCGTTAGTAGGGCTTTTTTTAAACTGTACCCTTGTGGTTGATACTGAGCTGGCAAGAGTTCTTGAATATCATAGCGCTCTAGTAAAGCTACGGCTTGGCTACTTAGTTTGCGTAACGAAAGCTGTTTTAAGCCTTCAGTCGTTGGGTAAACGGGCGTAAGTGATTCTTCAACTTGGCTTGTCGCATGCTCATCGATGATTTTATACTCGGGATGAGCCATTTCATAGCCGTTCCTACCACGGCGAATTTCTCCAAAACAGCGTATTTTACTGCCCGCAGTTAAATTATTTTTTTGCGCAGCGGTAAAAGTGAAAAAGCGTAAGGTTAGCCTGCCTGTACCATCGTTAACTTGGCAATTAAGCATGCGGCGTTTACCAAAGCTGATATTGGTATTTTCGATAGTTGCTTCAATGCTGACATGATAGTGCGCTTGCAGCTCGCAAATAGGGTAAATGCGAGTACGATCTTCATAGCGCAGTGGTAAATGAAAGAGTAAGTCTTGTACGGTAAAAATGTGCAGCTTTGCTAAACGCTCTGCAATTTTAGGCCCAGCACCTTTCAGTTCAGTGATGGGATATGAGGCAAGACCAATTGCCATAGCTGTCCTTTCGTTTTTACCGTCCTTGGTTTTTAACAGGTTAAGTTTAAAGTTGCAATAGATAACTGTAAAAATAACCAGTGTTTGGCTTAGGCTTTTTTGACAAAGCGTAGGGTATTCCAAAACGCTTCGTCAGCCACAATTTCACCCTCATCATCGAGTTCTGGGTAAGCTAGGCCTTTTTGTCGGCATTGTTGCGCGATAATAGGGTGACAGCCTTCAAATAGTAATGTGTGCTTGGTGTTTTTATCTAAGTGGTCATTAGGTTGATACATGTCTGCGTTTTCGCGTTGACGCTGTGCTTCATACAGAATTAACGCTGCAGCAACGGATACATTTAATGATTGCACCATGCCTTCCATTGGAATGATAATATGCTGGTCCGCATGAGCGAGTGCTTTGTCGGAAATACCATCGCGTTCTTGGCCAACAATAACGGCAGTTGGCTTAGTGTAATCAATTTCACGAAAATCAACGGCGCTATCTGATAGGTTGGTCGCTAAAATTTGCACGCCTGGAATTTGTTCACGAAGTGCTTTTACCGCATCATCAATATCATCGTGCATATGGGTTTCCACCCAGTTTTTACTACCACCCGATGTATTATTAGTTAAACGGCGCTGTTCTCTTGGCCAAACCGCATGGACATGGTGACAACCAACAGCGTCAGCGGTTCTAACAATTGCTGATAAGTTATGATGCTTGTGCACTTCGTCTAAGCACACAGTTAAATCAAGTTGACGTTTGTCGAGTACAGATTTTACGCGTTTGTAACGGTTGTCGGCCATGGTTATTCTCCGGAAAATTCGCGGCGATTATACCTAGCTGGTGTGTCTCTCGCAATTATTCTGCATCGCAGTGAAATGTTATGGCGTTACATCTCGGTTAATTGGGTTTTGTAAGGAGATTAAGGTCTCGGTTGATTGGATTACGTCAATAGCTTGTATTTTATTGATTAGTACGTCTTGCAGGTGATCAATTGAACGTGTCACAACCTTAATAAAAATACTGTAATTACCTGTGGTGTAATAGGCTTCTACCACTTCTTCTAACGCTTCTAAGCGCTTGATAGTGTCGGGATAATCTTTGGCATTTTTTAAGTTAATACCAATAAAACAACATACGTCGTAACCTAGATTTTTTTCGTTAATAGAAACTTTTGTGCCGGTAATAATATTGGCTTGTTTCATTTTCTCAACACGTACGTGAATTGTGCCGGCACTGACTTCAAACTTTTTTGCTAGCTCAGCATAAGGCACGCGCGCGTTATCCATCAACGCGTGCAGAATCGATTTGTCGAGATTATCCATTTTGTATTGGGTCATAATTTTGGTTAGGTTGTTTTAAACTCTAATTCGATTTTGTTTTTATCTATACGTGCCGTAAGGGGTGGGTAAGTGCGCGCCGTTTTGAGTACTTTGTTAAAAATACGCAGCTCTACATTCGAGTGTAGTGCTTTTTGTACTTCGAGATAGCAGTAATCACGGAGCATATGAATGGCACGTTCTAGCTTGGCGGCTTTATTTGGCAGTAACTCAATTAGCTGTTCGTTAAGGTTTTGCTTATCAGAGATTTCAATTAACAGATTTTGTTGTTTATCGGCATCTTCAATAGACAGTGCTTTATCAAACTCAGACTCGAGCGTTTCTAGCTGCTGATTACATAAGCGCACTTGTTCAAAAATTTCATCGGTGCGGTTTTTCAATAATACAGCTGCATGACCTAAGTGAATTTCCGTATGCGCACCTTTGTCGGTGCCCACTTCACCGCAGATCATGGTTTTAGCATCAAGTACTTTGCCGCCAATGAGTTTGCCATCCCCTTTTTCAGGGTTGCCGATCATTAGCTCATTTTTGGCTTTAATGTGGCAGTGGCTTGCTTGGTTTTTAATTTTAACTTGATTGCCAGATAAGTACGTATATTGTGCGTAGCTGATGGTTAAGTTGCCTTCACAGCTAATTTTATTCGAAAGCTCATCGTTCTCTTTGTGGTGGCCTAAACAGCCTTCTTTAATTTCTATGCTGCCTGTGGCGTTTAGCTCCGCAGATTCAACGCTACCAAACACGGTAATGTCGCCTTTTGCGGTTACTTTCATACCCGGTTCAATATTCTCGGTAATGATCACTGAACCGTCAAAATCAATATGGCCTGATTTTACATCGACATTAGGAATGGTAAATACATCGTCAACACGCATACCGTATTTGTCATCAACAGGAACGCCGGCAATAGTAGCAACTAGGTACTTATCATCGGTGCCACTAAGTTCAGTGCCGTCACCTGCAATTAATTTTACTTCATCGCCCGGTTTGGCTTTTAGTGTTTCACCAAGTACGTTAAATCCGTCTTTGCCTAATGTGGCAAAGTGGTGCGTCATCAGGGTATCACCGGGTTTTACACTTGCGAGTGCGCCAAAATCACGCATATCTACAGAACCATCTTCGCGGCGCTTCGGTTGACGCACGCGGTCGGCAAGAGTTTGTACATTCTTTTCAAGCGAACCGTTTTTACCGGCAACAGGAATTTGCCCTTTGGCAATTACGCCCGAAAGCTCTTTGCCGGGCATTGCCTCAAATTGCTTACCTAGTAACGATTCTAACCAAACTTGTTTGTAACCGCGGGTGATATTGGCTTGTTTAATGATTTCAACGGCCTGTTCCATGCTCATCAATTCACCGCCGTAGGCCGTGGTTAACAAGGCGGTTGCAGCCATTTTGTCTTCACTGACCGACACTGTCAGCGTTGCATCGTGTTTTTCCGCAACAATCAGTTTGTCAAAGTCGGGATCGCGAAAAGCTTCTTTCACTTCTTTTGTTAAAACATAACAATCGGCGAATTCAGAGTTAGCGAGTGCTTGAAAGACAAAGTCAGCACTCGGCGGCATGGGCGTTTGCTCAGAAACTGTCAGTACAACTTGATTTTCGTTATTAAGAGTAAACACTTAAGCTCCTAGGCCATTATGATTAACAAACTATACATGTTTTTTTAGCATAAAAAAAAGGGCATAACAGCCCTTTATATTTAATTTTTTCATTATTTTATTAATGAATTAAATTAATTAGTTGATGGTAACTCTAAAATGCCATCAATTTCGATTTGTGAACCTTTTGGCAGTTCAGCAACGCCAATCGCAGCGCGCGCTGGATATGGTTCGTTAAAATACTGGCTCATCACTTCATTTACGGTTGCGAAGTTAGATAGGTCGGTTAGGAAAATATTTACTTTAACCATGTTTTGAATTTCGCCGCCAGCAGCCTGACATACAGACACGAGATTTTTAAATACTTGGTGTGTTTGTTCAGTGAAATCGTCTGATACCATTTCCATTGTTTCAGGAACCAGTGGAATTTGGCCTGAAAGGTAAACCGTAGTACCTACTTTTACTGCTTGGCTATACGTGCCAATTGCTGCAGGTGCTGTATCAGTGCTAATAATTGATTTTGTCATAATTTATCTTCTTAATTATTTTCGGCGATATACTTTTTGTACATCTGGCATTACTCGAATTCGGCGCATTATGTTAGCGACATGGACGCGGTCTTTCACTGTGATACCTAGATCGATTAGGTATAAGTTACTCTCTTTTTCTTCGGTACTAATTTCAACAATGTTTGCCGCGGTCGTTGATACTAAATTCGTTAATTTAGCGAGTGCGCCTTGGTGGTTTATAATTTCAACACGTAGTGCTGCAATATATTCTTTTTCTGGGTTGTCTTCCCATTTCACAACAAAATATTTAGAGCGTTCTTGCTGCCAACCGCGAATGTTCTTACATTCTTGGCGATGAACCGTAAGGCCTTTACCTTGGCTAATATGCGCAACAATTTCATCACCAGGAACAGGGCGGCAGCACTTAGAGTAGTTAATTAACATCCCTTCAGTACCAATAATGGCCGCTTTTTTGTTGTGGTTTAGTTCGCCAACATCTTCTCCTTGCTCTTGTAGCAAACGCTTTGCGACAAGTAGGCTTAAAATGTTACCTGAACCAATTTCTATTAATAATTTATCCAGTGAATCAACATTATGTTCTTCCACTGTGCGTGCCAGCGCTTCTTCACTTACATCGCTTAAATGGTGCTCGCCAAGTGCTGAATCTAAAAGGCGACGGCCTAATTGCAGTGCTTCTTCGTGCTCTTGCTTCTTAAGGTATTTTTGCACGCCCATACGCGCTTTTGCGGTAACAATAAAATTAAGCCAAGTCGCGTTAGGGTGAGCACCTGAGCTGGTAATAACTTCAACCGTTTGGCCGGTATCAAGCGCTGCGCTTAGTGGATAAGGCTTTCTGTTCACCCGCACGCCAACACAGGTGTTACCAACGTCGGTGTGAACTGCGTAGGCAAAATCGACCGCTGTGGCGCCCATTGGTAATTCAATTATGCGACCATCTGGCGTGAATACATAAATCTCTTCAGGGAAAAGTTCTGTTTTAACGTTTTCAACAAATTCGAATGATGAGCCTGCGCTTTGTTGTAATTCAAGTAAGCTTTGCATCCACTGGCGAGCGCGTTGCTGCGCCGTATTACCCGCACTATCACCCGCTTTTTTGTAAAGCCAGTGTGCGGCAACCCCTTTATCAGCCATTTGATCCATTTCATGGGTGCGAATTTGAATTTCAACGGGAATACCATGCGGACCTACAAGCGAGGTATGCAAAGACTGATAGCCATTGGTTTTTGGTACGGCGATGTAGTCTTTAAAACGCGTTTCGATTGGTTTGTATAGGTTGTGCACAACCCCAAGTACGCGGTAGCAGGTGTCCATTGAATTGGCGACAATGCGAAACGCGTAAATATCCATAACTTCATTGAACATCAGTTCTTTATTTAGCATTTTACGGTAAATGCTATAAAGGTGTTTTTCGCGGCCCGATACTTCAACTTCAATTCCTGATTCTTCAATGCGCGAGATAATTTCGTTTTGAATGTTTTGAATTATCTCTTTACGGTTACCACGTGCTTTAGTGACTTCGTTTTTTAGCGCGCGGTGACGCATTGGGTAAAGCGCTTGAAAACCTAAATCTTCCAACTCATTTTTAATGTCATGAATACCAAGACGGTTGGCTATTGGGGCAAAAATTTCAAGTGTTTCACGGGCAATGCGGCGACGTTTTTCAGGACGCAGTGCGCCAAGTGTTCGCATATTGTGCGTGCGGTCTGCAAGTTTGATAAGAATAACGCGAATATCTTGCGTCATTGCCATAATCATTTTGCGATAGTTTTCCGCTTGGAATTCTTTTTGGTCTTTAAAGCTAAGTTTATCGAGCTTTGACACACCCTCAACCAGTTCGGCAACGGTATCGCCAAAAATTTCAGCAAGGTCTTGTTGGCTGAAATCGGTATCTTCAATCACGTCATGCATTAATGCAGCCATTAAGGTTTCGTGATCTAAGCGCATATTGGCAAGTATTTGTGTCACCTCAACAGGGTGGGTGATATAGGGTTCACCACTTGAACGTGTTTGACCCTCGTGTGCGTCACGCGCAACCACATAGGCCTTTTGTACAAGTTCAACTTGCTCTGGCGTTAAATATTCTGAGATGTTCTTTTTAAGACCTTCAAAAAGATACATTGATGCTCCAATACTAGCTATAGAGGGGAATTGATAACAATATACGATGAATTGGAAGGGATTGCCAACGACTGTTTCTTATTAAAAAGTCGAACAGTCGCTGGAAAAGCTACTCAGCTAAGGAAAGCGTGAGTAGGGAGCAATAATTATTGCTTATTGGTGACCACCACCAACGATAGCAGCAACCGCAGCTAGCTCAGCCGCTTCTTGGTTTTGCTGATCTTCGCGCTCTAGTGAATCTAAAGAATCATTGGTGATGAAACCTTTTTCAATTTCACGTAGTGCGATTACAGTTGGCTTGTCGTTTTCAGCATCAACCATAGGATCTTTGCCACCAGTTGCGATTTGGCGCGCACGGCGAGCCGCAACTAAAATAAGGTCAAAACGGTTACCAATCTTATCTACTGCATCTTCAACAGTTACTCGAGCCATCAGGCACTCCAAAAATTTATTATTCGCAAAAGCGTAGTTTACTTGATGCGAAGAAAATAGCCAATACTTGGATTAATTTAATCCGCTAATAAGTCATTCAGCAGTTGCTGGTGCTTATGCGTTTGGTTGGTTTGTGCCAAGCGCGAGGCAAAGACAATGGTTTCCAACTGGTAAAGTGCCGTATCAAAATCATCATTCACAATGAGATAATCGTATTCATTGTAATGAGAGGTTTCTGATTGTGCTTTTGCCATTCGGCTCGCGATGACTTCGGCGCTGTCTTGACCTCGGCTATTTAAACGCGCTTCAAGTTCTTGCTTTGATGGTGGCAAAATAAAAATAGTGCGTACATCTGAAACAAGCTCTCTTACTTGACGCGCGCCTTGCCAATCAATATCTAAAAAAACATCGATGCCATTCGCTAATTGCGTTTCAATGCTTTGTTTTGACGTGCCATAGTAGTTATCAAACACTTGTGCCCATTCAAAAAAACCATCGTCAGCGATGACTTGTTTAAATTCATCTTGCGTTACAAAATGATAGTGCACGCCGTTTTCTTCACCCGGACGAGGTGAGCGTGTGGTGTGTGATACCGATACTTTCATATCGCTATGGCGTTCTAACAGTGCGTTGATAAGGCTTGATTTACCTGCACCAGAAGGTGCTGACAAAATAAACAAATTACCACGAGCTTGGCTCATAATCTTTCCTAAAACATAAGTTTCGCTAAACCACCGACTTGCTAATTCAGTAGGCAGTCAGCACAATGGCGATATTATAAAAACTCGCAGCGCATTTAGAAAGCGATAGGCGACTTTTAATTGACAAAGAATTGTAAGAAATGAGTAAAGAAAGCCAAAAAATTATTGTTGGGTCGACAAATCCCGTAAAAATAAACGCAGTAAGCAATGCATTTTCTGCCATGTTTCCAAACATTGATTTCACCTGTGAAGGTGTATTTGCGCCATCCGATGTGGCAGACCAACCAATGACCGCAGAAGAAACCTTACTAGGTGCAAAAAACCGAGTTGCTTACACAAAAGCGCATTTTCAGGCGGATTGCTATGTTGCGATAGAGGGCGGTGTAGATAACTTTAGTTATGGTCCTGCGACCTTTGCTTACATTGTGATTGATAACAAACAGCATGTGCAAGTTGGCCGCAGTAGCAATTTACCTATGCCAAACGTGGTTTATCGTGCGCTTTGCGAAGGTGAAGAGCTGGGTCATGTAATGGATAGGTTATTTGACACTGAGAATATTAAACAAAAGGGCGGGGCAATGGCGTTATTAACAAATAACTTAGTCACCCGAGAGAGCGTTTATACCATGGCCATTACTACCGCGCTTGCACCATTTGTTAATCAACAACTGTTTAATTTGTAAAATGGATAATTAATGAAGTACCAATGGATCGTTTTTGATGCCGATGAAACCTTGTTTCATTTTGATGCATTTTCAGGTTTAAAGCAGCTATTTTCAAACTACGATATCGTATTTGAAAAGTCTGATTTTGATGAGTTTCAAGCCGTTAATAAGCCGCTTTGGGTGGATTATCAAAATGGCACAATTACCGCTAAAGAATTACAAATAAAGCGTTTCACACGTTGGGGTGAAACGTTAGACGTGGCACCTGAATTACTTAATCAACAATTTATTGAAGCCATGGCTGATATTTGTCAGTGTTTGCCGGGTGCGCGTAAATTACTTGAGTTACTGCATGGTAAAGCAAAGCTTGCGATTATCACTAACGGCTTTACCGCACTGCAGCAGGTGCGCCTAGCTCGCACTGATTTAACGCACTTTTTTGAGCATGTCATTATCTCTGAGCAAGTGGGTGTGGCAAAACCGAATATTGCGATTTTCGACCATGCGCTGCAGCTGTTTGGCAATCCAGATAAATCAAACGTGTTGATGGTAGGTGATACGTTGAGTTCAGATATTTTAGGTGGTAAAAATGCGGGCCTTGATACTTGCTGGATTAATCATGCGGGTGAAAAAGAATTAGATACGGTAGGTGCTACCTATCAAGTGAACTGTTTAACGGGTTTGTATAATCTGATTACCTCATTACAAGCCGAAAGCAATTAGTGCTTTCGGCTTTGAATTAACGTCATACTTCAAATTTGGCGATTTCTTTTTCCAGATTTTTAGTAAATGATTTAATTTGATCTGTGGCTTTATGCGCATCGAGTGAAACGCGCGCAGTATTTTCAGCGGTATCAGAAATATGCACTACTCGCTGCGCTGTATCTTCACCTGCTTGCAGCTGCTCTTTTGCTGCAACAGAGATCTGATGGCTCATTTCCGTAATCGCCGAGAGCGACTCAGCAATACGTGTAAGTTCTTCGGCGGCTTTTTGTGATTTGGTAACGGTTTCTTCACTGGTGCTAATACTTTGCGTTACCGATGATTTGGCATCTTTGGTTGCCGATTGTAGTTTAGCAATCATGTGTTGAATTTCTTCGGTGCTGGCTTGGGTGCGCTGGGCTAGCTGACGTACTTCGTCGGCAACAACCGCAAAACCGCGTCCTTGATCACCTGCACGGGCTGCCTCAATTGCGGCATTAAGGGCTAGTAAGTTGGTTTGCTCAGCAATGCCTTGGATAACGCTTAACACGCTTTCGATATTATTTACCTCGTCATCTAAGGTTTGAATATTATCGCCTGCATTTTCAATTTGCTTTTCGAGCAGCTCAATTGTTTTGGCCGCTTCTTTAGTAAGAATATTCGCGCTTTTACCTTGTTCTTCAGCTTCTTTTACTGAATACGCAGCTTGCTCAGCGTGGTCGGCGACCGTTGCGGCTGATGCGGTTAGTTCAGTAATTGCAGAGGCAACTACATGGGTTTCTTTACTCAGTGAATTAGTGAGCTGATCGAGTTCTTGCGAACGTGTTTCAGAAGCGCGTACTTCATCTTGCAGCGCATCAGATACATTTTTGATACCACCAACCACTTCTTGCAAACCGAGTTGCATATAGTTAATTGCGCCGGCGACACTGTTTTCATCTGCGCTTTGAAATGCATGGGTAGTTTTTAAGTTACCGCGAGAGGCGCTCATTACGGCGGATTGAACATGGTTAATTTCACCACCCAAAGATTTATTTAAATCTAGACCAAATTTTGCAAGTACGACTGATAGCACAACGGCTATGAAAATTGACAGTGTAAGTAGCCAACTTGCCGTTTGCCAGTATCGCTCGTCTACTTCTTTGTAGCTAATGCCGGTGCCTATGTACCAGCCCCAATCTTTTGTTTTTTGTACTACAGACGTTAAATCGACCACTTCGCCTTCGCGCTCAGAATCCCAATGATAGGTAATGATTTGTCCGGTTTTATTGCCAACTAAACGTTCCACCATAGCGCCAATACTGCCACCGCTGGCATCTTTAAAGTCGTTGAAGCTTGTACCATGTAGTTGAGGGTCGTGTGGCGTGGCTACGAAATTGAGTTGTTTATCTACCACATAAACGTATTCAGAGTCGTGGTATTTGTTTTCTCTGAGCATTTGAGTGGCGAGTTGTTTTGCTTGTTCTTCATTTAGCGTGCCATTTTTGCTGGCGAGTTCAAATTGGTTGACGATATTAACTGTGCTTTTCATCAGCTGGTTAATACGTGCGATATTGTCCATTTCACTGGCTTGTCGTAAGGCTTTTAAACCAAGCCCTGCAAGTGAAATTAGCGAGAGAAATAAAACAACCGTAAAAATGACTATTTTATTCTTTAAGGTTAGTGAATTCATAGGCGTTTCCTCACATCTACCTTTATAAGTGGTACATCATAGCGCTGTCGCTAAGCTGCTGTTAGCGCCATCCTGTTGTGGTATGCAAAGTGAGAGAGGAATTGATTAATTTTGTTGAAGTTTAATTTTTATTTAGTCAATTCTTAGATACCGTTTGATTAAACACTAACTGCTCATTAATGTTTAATCAAGCGTTAATCGTTGGTTAAATTTCATGTTCCCAAAGTAGTGTTACTAACTGGAAATTGTTTCAACTTCGTGCTGAGTTAGTGGGCGATATTCACCAGGGGCTAAGTTTGGATCAAGCGCCACAGTGCCAATTTTTTCACGATGAAGCACTACTACACGGTTATCAACAGCAGCTAGCATGCGTTTAACTTGGTGATATTTACCTTCATAAATTGAAAGGCGCATAGAATAATCAGCGATTTTTTCAACGATCGCAGGCTTTGTTGCACTTTTTTCACCATGCAACATCACGCCATCAGTTAGTTGTTCGCACATTTCGTCTGTAATTGGCTGTTCTGTTTCAATTAAATACACTTTGTATTTTTGATGGCGTGGTGAAGTGATTTTGTGGCTCCAATCGCCGTCTGATGTAATTAACACAAGCCCTGTTGTATCGATATCGAGTCGCCCAGCGACATGGAGTTTATCCATCATAGGTTCATCGAGTAGATCAAAGACGGTTTGATGCATTTCATCGCTATTGGCGCAAATAAAGTCTTCCGGTTTATTCAGCATGTAATAGCGCTCACCTACAGCGGTGATCTCTTCACCATACCAAGTAACAGCGTCATCGCGAGTTACTTGTGTATCGGCTTTGATAATCACTTCGCCATTAATTGTTGCGTGTTTTCTTTTAATACCGATCTTTGCTTTTGAGCGCGGCACTTCGGCAAAATGGCTTAAAAATTTATCAAGGCGGCAAGGGAATTTAATCGTCATGGCAGTGCTTATTACGGAACCAAAAATAATAGCGGGAGTATACGCAGAGATATAAAAAAAGCCAGTAAAGCTTAGCTTTACTGGCTTTTAAGCAACAAACATTGGGAAATGTTAAATTAGAATGATTGATCGTATCCGATGTATACTGTACGACCGATAGTGCTGTAACCGCGGCTAGTTCTGTGGAATGGATGACTGTCAAAGTCGCCATTGAATACAGAGTAGTACGGAGGCATTTCGTCAGTTAGGTTTTTAACACCTACCTTTACTTTGCCATCCCAATCGAAGCGGTAGCTTGCTGACCAGTTTAAACGCGCATACGGAGAAAGCTTATCCATTTGTTGTTCAGAAACTTTTTCCATTTCACCATCAACAGCCTCATAGAATGTATCTAAACCTGTCGAAGTACCTGTATAGTAATACGCGATAGTCGTGCTAAATTCATCTTTTGACCAGGTGATAGATGAATTACTTTTCCATGTTGGGTAATAGTAAATATCTACGTAATCTTCGACTTCAAGTTCAGGTTTATCTTGAACTTTTTTACTACGTAAATAACTGGCACCAAATTTAAAGCGGAAGCTGCCCAACTCATCTGCATCTAGACGATAACTAATTGAGGCATCTACACCTTCTGATTTTTCGAATGCGGCGTTATAAGGGGCTTTTTTCATACAATCAAGGTTTTCAAAACCCTCGTCATCAACACCTAAAATAAATCCTGGACCAGGTAAAGCAGTACATTCATTATACTGACCAGTATAGTTATACGCTGGACTGAAGTCTGTTGGGCCGTTGTAAATATCATCAGTAGCGATTGTGCGAACTCCCCCTGTCATTTCAATCGACCACCAGTCAAGTGTAAAGTCTAATTCGTCAGTTAAGTTAGCAACAAGGCCAATACTTGAATATTCACCTTTTTCTTCTTCAAGCGTTAAACTACCAGAGCTTATAGAACGATAAGAGTCTTCTTGAAGAGTTCCATCAGGTAGTAAATATTCAGTTGTGCCAAATCCAATTGTAGTGCCAGCGTATACTCGATGCATGTCAGGAGCCCGGAAGCTCTTACCCCAACTAGCGCGAACTAGTACATCTTCTACAGGGTGATACATTACACCTACTTGTGGGCTAAATGCACCACCAACATCTGTATCATCGTTGTAGTAGTCGTATCGACCAGCAACTGATAGTTCTAGATTGTAGATACCCGGCATATCACTTGCGATAGGTGCTAAGATTTCAAGTGCACCAGCGTAGCGGTCACGCTCACCTTGACCACCAGTACCACCCATACCTAAGAAACCACCTGATTGTGTTGTTTCATCTAAGATATCGTTGTAGCTTTCACGTGCCCATTCTGCTGATGCAGCAAATGCGACTCCACCAGATGGCAGTTCAAATAAATCACCAGAGAGCGTTGAAGTTAATTGATGAATGCGAGAAGTCGAGCGCTTAGTTGATACACCGTAGGCTGCGGCAGCTTGTGCGTCGGTCATACGTTCAGCTGGATACCACTTAGAACTATCGGCATCATTTGGGTCAAATGTAATAATACTTAAAAGACCATCGCGACTTAATTGGCTTTGTGAATCTCGATTGTAACGGTTAAAACCAGTTGACCAAGAGACGTCTAAGTCGTAATCCCCTATAGTACCATTAGCCCCGAATACGAATGAATATTTTTCATTAGTAGAAGTGTAAATGCGGCTGTGTGGTAAATCGAAAAGTTCATCGTATCGACGGCGTAATTGAAATCTATGGTAATCACCAGATGTAGGTTTGTCGTATGAGTAATCACCAGTAGTGTTGTCTAGATAAAAATATGAAGTATTCCCTTTTTTATCTTTGTACTTGTCACTGTCTTTGTATGACGCATTAATCATACCGTATAGAGACCAGTCATTATTTAACTCATATTCTGAGTTTATAATAAGGTTAGCTCGGTCATACGCAGACTCTAAGCCGCGACCTGGATATTTATCGTATCGACATGTATAAGAGCTTTCTTCATACCATACGGCAAGGTCACCAAGTACATTATTGCACTGCTCTTGAGTTACTGGATACTTGTCCCCGAATACTTCATCATAGTCTCTAATGTAAACACCCCAGGTAGAAGGAGCAGCTCCGCCCCAATCCCATTGTTGTGCCCAAGGCAATAAATTACCGTCGTCGTCTAACCAGGCATCATTTGGAATATAGCCTTCAGTGTTGTAAATTCGATCAAGGCCTTTAGCAAAGTAATCTTTACGCTGCGAAGTTAAAAGTTCTTCACCTTGTTGATATTCAAAAATAACAACAGTATTTGATTTGTCTGTTTCAAACCCTTGGGTGTAAGAAAATTTAGCGACATCTCGACCGCCATTGGTTGGGTTCTCATACTTCAGTGAAACTTTACTACCCTCATAGTTATCCTTAAGAATAACATTTACTACACCGCCAATTGCATCTGAACCATAGATGGCTGAAGCACCACCTGTTAGTATCTCTACACGTTCTACTGCAGATGTTGGAATATCTGAAACATCAACGAAGTTATCGGCACCACCTGCTGCAGTTGGAAAAGCAGCTTGACGACGACCATTAATAAGTACAAGAGTACGGTTAGCCCCCATTCCGCGTAAATTAACAGAGCTGGCGCCTGTTGTGTAACCAGAAGCTTCGTCACCATTAAAGGAAGCCCCTGTATTTGCAAGAGAAGACTCTAGTACATCTGCAATAGACGAAAAACCATTAGCTTCAATCTCAGCAGCATCGATCACCGAAAGCGGTGCAACACCTTCCAAATCAGTGCGCTTAATTTTAGAACCAGTTACTTGGATTTTTTCAATCGTTTCGTTTTTAGAAGAGGCATCAGCCCATGCATTGCCAGAAATAGCAAATGCAATTGCTGCTGCAATTGAGCATTTTTTAGTATTAATTCCCACGTTGATTTCCCCTTGAGGATTTGTTCGCTCTGTTTTGCCAGAGCAATCATTTTAGTTATTGTGTAATTTGACTAGTAACAGCATATCGTTGCTGTTAACTGTGATGCTGCTGTTACTAGTCAGCTCAAAGCATTTGCGCTACATAAATGATTTGAGTGGGCCAAGGAGGCTTATCATGGTTTTAAAGCAGTGGTTATCTGAGCTCAATACTCAAGCTCTCTATTCTTCCACTTTTTAATGTCTATTTAATATCTATTTGAATATTTTTTATTTATAACAAGTGCTTAGTTTTGCTTTTGTGGTATGTAAATGATTTGGAAACAGACATAAAATATGCAGTTAGACGCAATAATTTTGCAACTAAACAGTATTTTTAGGTAAGCTTGAATGCATAAAAACGAAGATTAAATCGATAATGAATAGCGCTGCGTCATATTTTTTAGGTCGGGTAGAAGTTAATCCGTTAGAACACACTTTAGTGCGTGATGAACGAATCATTTCATTGCAACCAAAGTTTATAGAGTTACTTTGTTATTTGGCAGAGCAACAGCCTGAGCTATTGACGCGTCAGCAAATTATTGATCATGTGTGGGATGGTAATAATTACGTTGGTGAAAAAGCGCTTACCAATGCAATTTGGCATCTGCGAAAAGCACTAAAAGAGCTCGATAGCGAACAAGAGTTTATTGAAACAGTGCGAAAGTCAGGTTATCGACTGCTGGTAGCGCCAGTATTTGCTGAGCAGCAAGATACTGTTTTTCTGCAAATCTCTTCTCGCAATATTAAGCAGCTAGGCTTATTTATTGGTTTTGTACTGAGTATCGTTTTTGCGTGGCTACTTTGGCCAGAGCCACAACAAAAAGTGTATCAACAACCTGAGTTGATAACTCAGTATCCCGGGCGAGAGCTATTTCCTAGCGTATCAAATGATGGCCGCTACTTGGTTTATTCTTGGCGACAAATGGACCGAAAAATAGACCTTTATCGTAAAGACTTACAACAGCCAGATCTTAAACACACAAAAATAACACATACTCCCGGCAGTGAGTCTCGCTCAGTATGGGCCCATGACGATTCAAAACTCTATTATTACCGAAGACTAAGCTCACGCTGCGAAGTACTAAGCGTCAATATGAGTGATTTTGCTATTGAAAAACATGGCGAATGTTCAAATTCATCGAATGATGTGGCGGTATCGCCAGATGGTAAATTGCTTGCTTATGTGGGTGTTGACCCTGAAAACACCACGCGTGGCGTGTACATTAAGCAACTTGATTTAAATGAGCCTGCTAGACGTATTCGTTGTAACAATTGTGAGCCGGGGGAAAGCGAAGCGATTGATTTTAGCCCCGATAGTACGCGATTAGCTATCTCACGTAATTTGGCAAATGGTAACGAAGATATTTTTATTTACGATCTACAAACTAAAACAGAGCAGCGAGTAGTAACCGGGCTGCCTGATATTCGCGGTTTAGCATGGCAACCTGATGCTGAGAAAATTGTATTTTCAGCCATAATGCATGGCAACCGCCATGGGTTTGAGTTGGACTTAAATAGTAAACACAAAACCAATTTAAATGTTGAAGGGTTTAGCTATCCGGCATTTGATAGAGCAGGTAACCTGTATTATCACGATTGGAAAATAGACACCTCAATTATGCGTTTGGAGCTTGATAGTGATGTGGCTGCGTCTCCATTTCCGCTAATTCAATCTGAGTTTAATTTTCGTTATCCCGATTACTCTCAAGCTGCAGACAAGTTAGCATTTATTTCTAATGAGTCGGGGTTTGATGAAGTGTGGACATCAAGTCTTGATGGTACCCAGCGCAAGCAGCTAACTCAGTTAAAATTTCATGCTCGTAACCCTATTTGGTCACCTGATGGTAAGAAAATCGCATTTACCGCAAACAATGGTCAAGAAAGCCGGTTGTATGTACTTGATGCGCAAACCAGTCAGCTACAGCAAATCAAAACAGAGCTTAATTACTATGGTAAAGCACGTTGGTCGCAAGATGGTAGTGCGCTGTTTTCGGCATCGGTTGGAGACATCTATCGCATTGAAATTGAGTCTGGTATTGCGACACGAATTACTCGCGGGGCGCATGCGATAGAAGTAAAAGAAAATCAATTGATTGTTTACAAAGAAGGTAAAGGGTTATGGCAGGTATCAATTAACGGCGAATTAATTGACGAACAGCCATTGATTAAGAATTTAAAGTTGGCAAATAGCACAGGTTGGCATGTTACTGAACAAGGGATTTATTACTTTAAAGTACGTGGCCATGATTATCGTTTAAGTTTTTATGACTTTGCTAGTAATCAAGACAAAGACGTATTGCGTGTGCCTGAGCGTGCATTCTCGCGCTCGCGCGGCATGAGTTTTGTGCCAACTAAACAGTGGTTGTTGTTTACAGGTTATGAATCGCCGCAAGTCGATATCAAACGAATGCGCAAAGACTATGATTAAAAGAAAAGGGGCCTAAGCCCCATTTTTATATTTTTAGAAGCGATACATCACGCCTAAATTAAACTGGAATTGGTTTAGCACCTCACCATCAAAATACCAATCACATTGCGTGCCGTTTGGGTCGATTTGGCATACGGTGGTTGAATCATTTTTTAAAATAGTGGCTAACCAACGGGCTTCCCCTAATGCAATGATGTTGTCTGTAATTTTATACTCTAAGCCACCGTATAAACCAGTGGCAAAAAAGCTATCTGAATCGGAAAAGTTAGATGAAATATGATTAACACCCAATTGCGCACCAAGGTAGCTTGAAAGCTGTTTATTAACAGGTAAAACCACAGCGCTTTGAAATAATAAATAATTTAGATCTAGCTCATAGTTAGCTGCATTTCGCTGACTGCTCGACATGCGCGAGTAATATAAACCATATTTAGAAATACCATCATGTTTATCAAGGCTAAAGCCAAAATTAGCATCGTCTTTAATGTCTATCTTTGTGCCGTTTTCTGTTTCTAATTCTTGGCTTAACGATTGGCCATAATAACCTGCTATGGCAATGTCGGCGGTGCTCGAAAAACTCAAAGCGAGCAAAATAGTTGCGAGTGAAAGCTTAGCACGCATCTGATTTCCTATTCCTAAAAATACTCAACGTAATGAAGAATATACGCTTTTGAATAAAATTTCAGCCTGTTTGTCGTAAAAGGTTTATTTTCGCGGTGAGGCTGGATTAATATGAATAACTAGGTTTTTAAACGTTGTACGCTATGATTTCTGGATTCAAAAATACACTACTCAATATTATTAAAACCCAACCTGTGGTGGATCAGCACAGCGAAGCATGGATCTTGGATACATTTTTATGGGTATATCAAGAATTTGATGGTGATGTGCTGTTAAGCGATATGCGTTTTGTTTTACCAAATGCAGAGTTTTTCCCCGAGCAGGTCAGTAGTATTGAGCAAATGGCCAGCTATGTGTTTACTCAGGTAAAACAGTATGCCGGTATGCAGGCTTGGCCAATTCAGCTGGTGGCGCCACATCAAATATCAGAACAGAGTATTCCACGTTTTGAATTTGCCAATGTTAAACGCGGTGAAACCGCAGAGTTGATCGCTGCGAGCGGTTCATTAAATATATCTTTCAATCCCAATCAAATAAATCAACCGCAAGATTTAATCGCGTCTTTTTCACAATCGTTAGCGCATATCAATGTGTTGCAAAATCGAAGCTTGCCACCAGGCGGTCAGGAGTTTGTGCCACAAGCGGTTGATTTGTTGTCGTGCTTTATGGGCTTTGGTGTGATGATGGCAAATACGGCGTATCAATTTCGTGGTGGCTGTGGTTCGTGTTACAACCCGTACGCAAATCGCAGTGCGACCTTAAATGAATCTGAGCTAATTTATATTTTGGCTTTGTTGTTAAAGGCCAAAAAATTACCGTTATCGCATATTTCATCGCACTTGAAGCCGCATCTGCGTGGAATGTTAAAGCGTGCAAATAAACAATTAGAGAACACCATAGAGCAATCGGCAAATCCAATGCTGATCGCATTAACGGAGGTTAAGTGAACTATCTCGACGAATTTTTATTAATTGCAATTAGTCACTTTTTTGCAGTCGCAAGTCCAGGCCCTGATTTTGCGCTCGTGCTCAAACAGAGCATTCAAAAGGGGCGAAACAATGCGCTTGTAACGAGTTCGGGCATCGCAACAGGGATTTTAGTGCATGTAAGTTATTGTGTGCTCGGTGTAGCGATTGTGATTTCGCAATCACCTACCGTGTTTGCTGCACTTAAATATTTGGCGGCGGCGTACTTAGCGTATATTGGTGTTATGGCGTTGCGAGCGAAGCCTGCAGATCAGCAAGCGCAGCAGGTGCAAACCAATACACAGGCCGAATCCATGGTTAAAGCGTTTAGTCGTGGCTTTTTAGTTAATGCACTTAATCCGAAAGCAACCTTGTTTTTCTTAAGTTTATTTACCTTGGTTATTAGTGTCGAAACACCGATTACAGTGCAAGTGGGCTATGGATTATATATGGCTGTTGCAACTTTAGTGTGGTTTAGTTTTTTATCCATTGTTTTGAGTCGCTCAAAGGTGCGTGCGTTTTTCTTACGTGCGGGGCATTGGTTTGATCGCGGTATCGGCGTGGTGTTAATTGGTTTGGCAATTAGAGTGGTGTGGGTATGATTTATTACAACCTAGCGTATGGTTCCAATATGTCGCTCAACCGGCTATTAGCAAGGCTGCCTAATGCTACCCGTATTGGTGTATCTACTGTAACAGGATTTACCTTAACATTTGATAAACAAGGGTTTGACGGCTCGGGTAAATGTAATGCGCTGAAAACCGATAATCACGATGATGTGTTATACGGTGTGCTGTATCAAATTAACAGTGATGAAAAAGCGATTCTTGATGAAATAGAAGGGCCGCGTTACGACAACCAGCAAATCGTTGTAACCAATGAATGTGGTAAGCAATTTAATGCATATTGCTATGTTGCCAATACGCTGTGCCAGCAACACTTACCGTATGACTGGTATTTAAAACATGTATTAACCGGAGCCTTAGAGGCAAAACTACCGCAGCAATACATCGACAATATTCGCGCGCAAGCAACACAAACAGATACCGATTCCGCGCGCGCAGAACGTGAATTTTCAATATATAAATAAGAACATTATGAAAAAATTAGTGAGTAAATTAACCCTAGCTCTTAGCGTAATCGCGTCGAGTCAGGTGTACGCGGCAATTGATAGTAAGCAGCTTGAACAGACCATTACACAGTCAATGACGCGCTTTGATGTACCAGGTATGGCGGTTGCTGTTGTAGAAAATGGTGAAGTGGTATTTTCTAAAGGGTTTGGTGTTAGACACCTAGCGTCAGGTGAAAAAGTAAATAAGCATACGTTATTTGGTATAGCGTCAAATACCAAAGCATTTACGGCAGCAGCACTTGCAATGCTTGTTGACCAAGGCAAATTAAACTGGGATGACAAAGTAATTGATCACCTACCCGAGTTTCGTATGTACGACCCATATGCAACACGTGAAGCGACCATTCGCGATTTGTTAAGTCACCGTGCCGGACTAGGTTTAGGAGCGGGTGATTTAACCATTTGGCCTGATACCGACAAGCCCGTGGAAGACGTAATTCATGGCATTCGCTATTTAAAGCCAGTTTCAAGCTTTCGCAGTAAGTATACCTATAACAACTTAATGTTTGTAACTGCCGGTGAAGTTGTTGCACGTGTATCGGGAAAATCGTGGCAAGAATTTATAGAGCAAGAAATGCTAGCCCCGCTTGGTATGCCGCTTTCTAAAGCGGGCTTTTCACGTATTCCAAAATCTAATAAAAATTGGGCAACCGGTCATATTCCGATGGACGGAAAGCTACACCCATTTTTTGTTAATTACCTTGAGGATTTTAGAGGGGCAGGGGCAATTGCATCAAATGTGGATGAAATGGCTAATTGGCTAAAAACACAATTAGCGGGTGGTGAAATGCCATCTGGTAAGGTACTGTTTACTGAAAAACAGCAAGCACAAATGTGGCATCCGCATATTACAAGCATGGCATCAAAGAATGCGTTTAATGACTATCGTCAACAATTTCGCGGTTACGGCTTAGGTTGGTCAATTGAAGACTATCAAGGCTATAAAAAAGTCGGCCATGGCGGCGGTATTTTAGGTATGGTGTCACAAGTGACTTTAGTACCAGAGAAGCAATTAGGTATCGTTGTGTTGTCGAACCAACAAGCGTTTAGTGCCTTAAGTGCAATTACTCACGAAGTACTAGAAGATGCGCTTGATTTACCAAATAAAGACTGGGTTGAAGATCTTGCTAAAAAACATTTTGAACGTAAAAAGAAAGCGTACGAAAAAGCCGAAGTAGAACAGCCAAAGCAGATTCAAAAAGCCTTACCATTGTCAGCGTATGCCACAAGGTACAAGGATAATTGGTATGGCGATATTGTGATTGCAGAGCAAAATGGCAAGCTGACAATCGACTTTACCCATTCAGCACGTTTAAAAGGTACGCTAGAACACTTTAACGGTAATACCTTTATTGTACGTTGGCAGGAAAAACTACTTGAAGCTGATGCATTTATTGAGTTTGAAATGAGCCCAACAAATCAAGTGCGTAGCGCAAAAATGCACGCTGTAGCACCAAGCGTAACTGACTTCAGTTTTGATTTTCATAATCTGCACCTTACGCCAGTCAAAAGCGACAAGTCTTAACCGACCAAAGTAGCAAAGTCGGGATAACCCGACTTTGCTACACTGAGCCGCGACATAAGGTTTGGAGACCAGCATGCGCACCGCGATAATTTCACATACAGACTGTCGAAAGCATAAGATGATTGAAGACCACCCAGAGTGTGCTTCACGGCTTGATGCAATCAATGATCGTATTTTAGCTGCTGGTATAGATATCGCTTTAACGCACTTAGATGCACCACTGGTTGAGCGCCAACAATTATTGATGGCACACAGCGAAAGCCTGATTAAATCTGTAGAAGATAAAATTCCAGAGCAGGGGTTGGTTGATCTTGATGGTGATACTTGGCTCTGTCCTGACAGTTTGCTTGCGGCAAAACGAGCAGCGGGCTCTGGTTTGTTAGCGGTTGATAAGATTTTAGCAGGTGAGTTAGATGCAGCATTTTGTGCGGTAAGACCGCCAGGCCATCATGCGACTAAAACAACCTCGTCTGGCTTTTGCATCTTCAATAATGTTGCGGTTGCGGTACGTTATGCTCAGCAACAGGGCATCAAGCGCATTGCGATACTTGATATTGATGTACACCACGGCAATGGCACACAAGATATTTTTATCGACGATATGGATGTGTTGTTTTGTTCTATTTTCCAGCATCCATTCTACCCTAATACCGCAATTGACAGTAATGAGCATGTGATTAATACCCCCATGACTGCCGGAATGGCGGGGGATGATTTTGAGCGTGCACTTTTGGATACGTGGTTTCCAAAGTTAAAGCAGTTTGAGCCTGAGCTTATTTTTATCAGCGCAGGGTTTGATGCCCATTACGAAGATGATATGGGCGGCTTACAGCTTGTTGAAAGTGACTACGCTTGGTTTACCGAACAAGTGGTATCCTTATGTAAGCAAGTAAACTGCAAGGGGATTATTTCGATGCTGGAAGGCGGCTACAATAATTCAGCACTTGGACGTTCTGTTGCCACGCATGTTAAGGCGTTGGCTGAACTCTAATCTCTCAACTTATAGACCCTAGTTAGGTACACCTTTCTATTACGCAATCGCTGTATAATTTATAAAATTGGCGTTACTTGTTCTGTATCAAATTTAATCTCAGTAATTCCACGTAGAATCCCATTACCTGACAAAGTTTAATTGGTTTCTACTATGCCCCAATCAAGCAAAAAGCTGCGTGTTGAAGATGTTATGTCAACTGAGCTCCTGGTATGCGACCCCGAGCAAAGTCTCGCCAATTGTGCATGCCGCATGCGAAACGATAATGTAAGCTCTATTTTTGTTAAACACGATGGCAAGATCATTGGGGTGTGGACCGAAGGCGATTGCGCTAAAGTGGATTTTTCGGATCCAAGCATTTTTCATCAGCCAGTTAAAGCGCATATGACATCGCCAGTTAAAACGGTTGATCATCTAACTCAGTTATCTGAAGTAACTGTTCTGTTCCATAGTTATGGTTTTCGTCATTTATTAGTGATGAAAGGTGGGGACAGTGAACCTGTAGGTGTTATTAGTTTAAGTGATGTTGTGCGTAGTCAGGGTCTTGAGCATTATCTTCACTTTAAAACCATAGAAAGCAGCTACGTATCAGAAGTACCTATTGCGAAAAGTGATTTACCAATTGCCCAGATTAGCGAAATTATGCGTCAGCGCCATTCTAATTTTGTTTTACTGGATAATCCCGCGGTAGGTCAAACCGGCATTATTACTGAGCGCGATTTGCTTACTATGCTTAGCCGTCAACAAGTTGACCAGCAAGCGTGGCATTATGCGAGCTGGCCTCTTTTAACGGTGCATTATCAAACAAGCCTTTATAAGGCTTATCAAATTCTCAAGCTAAAGCAAATACGGCATCTAATTGTAGAAGATGACAATGGCAAAATACTGGGCGTATTAGCGCTTCGTAATATTCTCAGCGAAATTGAATCTGCGTATATGCAGGAGCTAGAAACGGTATTACATCAACGCGACAGAGCGTTGCAAAAGTCACAAAAGAACTTGTACTTAGCCGAGCAAATCATCAATGCATCGCCTGATGGCATTATGATTACGGATTCGCGCAACACCATTTTGCAAGTCAACCCAGCCTTCACCCAACTTACTGGTTATAGCGAGCAGGAAGTGCTTGGCCAAAAACCGTCAATGCTGAGCTCTGGCCGCCATGATAAGAGCTTTTACGATAAAATGTGGGCGCAGTTAAGGCAAAAAGGGGTGTGGCAAGGAGAGATATACAATCGTAAGCGCAATGGTGAAACCTATTTAGAATGGCTAACAATTATCTGTATTCGCGAAAGCGATGAAGAAGAGGCGCTATACGCGGCAATTTTTAGTGATATTACTGAGCGAAAGCGCAATGAAAAACGCATTAAAACGCTCGCTTATTTTGATGAGTTAACTCACTTACCCAACCGCCGCTTGTTTAACGACCGCTTAGAGATGGCGCTGGCAACGGCACATCGCGATGACACAAAAATAGCGGTGATGTTTCTCGACCTCGATCATTTTAAGCAAGTTAATGACACATTAGGCCATAGCGCTGGTGACTTATTACTTAAACAAGTGGCAAAACGTTTACAAAGTTGCATGCATGAAGGGGATACGCTGGCGCGCTTAGGTGGTGATGAGTTCACTTTATTACTTACTGAAATTGATGAAGTGAAAAATATCCATCGCTGTGCAGCCAACTTAATTGAAGCATTAAAAGCGCCAATTCAAGTGGGTAATACGGAAATTGTGATCACTACCTCAATTGGTGGGGCGGTGTACCCCGACGATGGTGAAGACGCAGAAACGCTGTTAAAGCACGCTGATATTGCCATGTATCGCTCAAAAGAAATTGGTCGTAACTCATTTCAACTGTATAAACCGGCGATGAATGCGCGTTCATTAGAGCGCATGGCAATTGAAAGTAAGCTAAAACATGCCCTAATCAATAATGAATTCAGTCTCTATTACCAACCTAAAATAGACAGTTTTACTCATCATGTAGTAGGCGCAGAAGCCTTATTGCGTTGGCATGATAATGAGTTAGGTTTTATCTCGCCTGCAAACTTTATCCCTTTAGCGGAAGAGCTAGGTTTAATTGTGGATATTGATATTTGGGTAATTAATGCTGCGTGTAAACAAATTCAAATTTGGCAAAAAAACGGTCTTTTTGATAAACGTATTTCCGTTAACGTATCGGCGCTTCACTTTACGCAAGGTGACTTGGCACAAACAGTGAAAAATGCACTGAGTATCTGGCAGGTGGATGGGCGTTTTCTTGAAATTGAAATAACCGAAAGTAGCTTTATTCGCTCGTTAGAAGATGCGAAAAAAGTGCTTAAAGCACTTAAAAAACTTGGTGTGAGTTTATCGCTGGATGACTTTGGTACAGGTTACTCGGCGCTGAGTTATTTAGCCCGTTTACCGATTGATACGTTAAAAATAGATGCTAGCTTTATTGCCAAAGTACCAGACGAATACGGCAATAGCCAAATAGTGAAAGCGATTGTGGCAATGGCGCATAGTTTAGAATTAAACCTTGTCGCAGAAGGTGTGGAACAAGCCCATCAGCTGGCTTTTTTACAAGAACTAGATTGTCATGCAATTCAGGGGTATTTCTTTAGTAAACCGCTTACGGCACAGCAATTTGAGCTGTTTTGCGAGGCGTACCGCCCAGCAAAACAGCAAATGGATTTGAGTTCTAATAACTCACAGTAACTTCGTACGAGGTAAACTTTCGAATATTAATCACGCCAGTATCGAAGATTAGGTATTGGCCTTTAATGCCTTTTAATACGCCTGTTACTTCAGGGTTCTTGTCTAAATTAAACGAGCTAATTTTGCTTGGGAACTCTGATATGGGGAAATCCAGTTCAACTACCTCTTCGTCGAGTTCAGTGATGGCCGTTGCGCCAAAGAGTTCGCTTAATTCTGTTAGCTTTGGCCTAATTTGCTCGATAAGCGCTGCGCCTTGGCTCTTTAAGTCGATTACTTCGCCATTCCCTTTGAGCATATTGCGCCAATTGGTTTTATCGGCGATAAACTCAGCTAAAGCAACTTCTAATAAACCTGATTGATGACGTGTTGCCACTTTAAAAATAGGTAAAGCTTGAGTTGCACCTTGGTCAATCCAACGCGTTGGAATTTGCGTATGGCGCGTTATACCTACTTTAATCGCGGTCGTATTTGCAAGATACACATAGTGCGGGATCATGCAGTTTTCTTCGCCCCACTCTGGCTCGCGACAGGTGCCTTGGTCGAAGTGGCAGGTTTCTGGCTTCATAATACACATATCGCAACTAGCGAGTTTACGCATACAAACAAAGCAATGGCCTTGTGAATAACTCTTTTTAGTTTTTTTGCCGCAGTTGCTACAAAAGATATTACCGCTGTAGGTCAGGGTGATGGATTTGCCAATTAAGGCGTTTAAGTCAACGGTTTGATCGCCCACCGGTAATTGGTAGCTGATTGGCGAAGTAAGACTGCTTTGCATTTTACGCAAAGTGCCGGTTATTGGTGTTGCTTGCATTTATAGCCCCTAATCAAGCAAAAAAGGCTATCGTATCAAAGCTCGCTGAGATTACCAATGCGAGATTGTTGCGTCAGCAGAAATGAGTTTAAAACTCTAAAGTTCATGGTTGGTGCAAGTAACTCACCTTGCATAAAGTCACATTGACACTGATTGACAATATCGGCAAATTCTTGGTTATCAACATCGATGGCGGTTACGGTTAAATCTAGCCCTTTGGCAACTTCAACCATTGCGCTAAGTAATAGGGTAAGTTTATGGCCTTGCATATTACCTTTGGTAAATAAGTGGCCAATTCTGACGTCACTAAAGCCAGAGTCTGGCGCTTCGAATAAGCGATCAAGGTCACCGTGGAAATTGTCTAAACCGAATTTGAAGCCTAAATCAGTGAGTTTTTGCAGTGTCTCTTTTAACTGGCTCATTTCACTGTTGATCGGTTGTTGGGTGTAGATCATGATATTTTCAGTATCAATATGCGTTACCTTTTCAGATAACCAACCCACAAAGCCACTATGGTTTAGTTGATTAAGTGACAGAGTAAGTGACAACTGACAGTTTAAATGGCTGTCTTTTAATGTTGATATCGCATCAAACAGCTCTGAAAATAACCAGCGATTAAGGTGTACATTTAAACCGGTATCAATCGCGAGTTTTATAATTTCTTGTTGGCTAATTTCGCCAAATTCTTCATGCGGCCAAGCAAACTGGCAACTAACTGACACCAGTTTTTTATTTTTTACGTGATAGACCGGAGTGAAACTTAATGTAAGTTGTTTTTGTTCTATGGCGTTGTGTAACTCTGAGGCAAGATTGAATTGTTGCCCAATATCCGTGCCGCTTTCTTTTTTATAGTGTAATAGCGCAACGCCTTGCTGTTTTGCCTGAAACAGCGTTTGCCATGTTTTACGTAGCAATAAACCGCTACGTTGGTTGCTATAAATACTCGAACATGTGGCAATATGGCTGGATAAATTAAGCAAAATACCATCAATCATAAGCGATGATGGGATATGCGCTTGAATATTCTGTAAGTGTTTATTTAACGCTTCACGGTTAGTGCCATGGTTGAGCAATAGCGCAAATACACCGTCACGTAAGTAAGCGAGTTTTACGCTGTTTAGGCCTTGCTCTTCAATGGTTAAAACACTGGAATAATTTTTTAAAATAGGTTGCAGCGAAGAACACACCTGATTAACTAAATCCTTCTTAGCTTTAGGGGCCATATAAGGAATAAATTGGCCAAAGTTTTTCAGCTCAATGAAGCAGGTAATAAAGTTGTGTTGCTGTTCAATCAACTGGGTGATTTTGTATTTGTACAGGGTTTCATTAGGCAGCTGAGAACTCGAATCGTGAGTGGCTTTAAAGTAGCTTTCACGCTGTTGGTGTGAAAACTTATCAGCTAACGCCATTGCCATTAACAGCACTTCAAGCAGTACGCCAATTAAGAATGCATGACGAGTTAAGAAGGTGTGTTCGAGCACGCCGACTAAAACAAGGGGCTGCATTGCACCGCTAATAATGAGTGGTAACCAAGAAAAGAAATAGTACTTCGCCCACACAAAGTCGGTAAGTAAGCGGTTAAATACGATAAGTACGATAGTAATATAAAGCGGTACCATGCAAACAAAAAATACTGGTGCGGCTTGGTATTCAGGTAATACTAAACTGGCTAGTGCGCCAAGACATAAAATAACTAAGGTGCCACGGATCAATGTATTGAGTTTTGTTTTAATGGTGGCATAACGTAAAAATAACGAGCCGAAAATCAATGCGCAGATAGCCACACTAAAGTTGCTGGTTACCACGTATTTTTGCAATAGGTATTGCATAGAAGTCGGCCAAATATAATAGCCAAACCCTAACACCGAGCCCATCATCATCAAGGTAGAAATGATATAGCCAATATACGCGAGATAAACACTGTCGCGAATACTGATAAACAAAATTAGATTATACAGCGCAATCATTACGGCAACGCCGATAAATAGCCCCCAGATCAAATAGCTAAACTTTCGTACGCTTTGAAAGTTATCTATTTGATAGATGTAAATGGGGGTTTTGCTAATTCCGCTGGTTTTAATACGCGCCAAAATGCTGGTATTGCCTTTCGCAGCAAGGGAAAATTCAAGGTGTGGGAATGCTTGCTGGTGAATATTTAAATTGGCAACCGTATCACCCAGTTGCTTATGACTTATAACCCGATTATTTTCATCAAGTTGCCAAACTTCAAGTTGGTCAAGCATTGGGTTATCAAAATGTGCAGTGAGGATCTCTGTGGCATCGGTACGATTGGTTACTGCTACTTTTACCCAGTAACTCTGCGTGCCAAATTGCCACGGAATATCGGCAATTTCTGAATTTTGAAACTTTTGCTTTAAGGCATCATCAAACGTGGCATTGCTCTGTTCATCAATCCAATACGATGAGTTTAAATAAATCGCATGGGTACGCTCAATTGAGTTGGTTGTTGGGTCGCCAATATTAAAAAGCAATGAGCCTATTACTAAGGATAAAGCCATAAATAGCAGACATGCTATAAACAAAAAAATAGGCTTTAACTGATTCATGGGCTTCCTTGATATTTAAGGCTTTTTAAAGGTTAGATGAATTTTAATTAAATAGGTAGCGAATAATACCAATTTAGCGTGACTGTTGTGTGCTTTTAAGACAAAAAAAATCAACCTACTCAGTGTAGGTTGATTTTTTAAACTGGTTAATAGCGGCTATTAGCTGTTATTTTCGCGAGCAATAGCGCGGTAAGCGATATCGGTACGGAACTCAACACCATCCCAATTGATTTCATCAACAAGTTTATAGGCATTTTGCTGCGCTTCAGTTACTGTGTTACCAAGTGCTGTTGCACATAATACGCGACCGCCGGCAGTAACCACATTGTCGCCATCTTGCTTGGTACCCGCGTGGAATACTTTTGTGCCTTCTGCGTAATCAACACGTAACCCTGAGATAGCGTCACCTTTTGGGTAAGAACCAGGGTAACCTGCTGCTGCAAGTACGACACCTACAGCTGCGCGAGAATCAAACTGAATGTCAGTTTTATCAAGTTCAACACGGTTAGCAGCTTCAATCAATTCAACTAGGTCTGATTGTAAACGAAGCATAATAGGCTGTGTTTCAGGATCGCCAAAACGACAGTTATATTCAATTACTTTAGGCGTGCCATCCACGGTAATCATTAAACCTGCATATAAGAAACCAGTGTAAGGGTGGCCTTCATCACTCATACCTTTAACGGTAGGGTAGATTACTTCGTCCATAATACGCTGGTGGATTTCAGCGGTCACAACTGGTGCTGGTGAATATGCACCCATGCCGCCAGTATTAGGGCCTTTGTCTTCGTTATAAGCGCGTTTGTGATCTTGAGAGGTAGCAAACGGAAGTACGTTTTCACCATCTACCATTACGATAAATGATGCTTCTTCACCTTCTAAGAATTCTTCAATTACTACGCGGCTACCTGCATCACCAAACGCATTGCCTGCAAGCATATCGCGAATTGCGTCTTCAGCTTCTTGCTCTGTCATGGCAACGATTACACCTTTACCAGCTGCTAAGCCGTCGGCTTTAACAACAATTGGCGCGCCTTTTTCTTTTAGGTATGCAAGTGCTGGCTCGATTTGTTCAAACGTTTGATAATCCGCTGTTGGAATTTTATGGCGTGCTAAGAAATCTTTAGTGAAAGACTTAGAACCTTCAAGCTGTGCAGCTGCGGCTGTTGGGCCGAAAATCGCAAGACCTTCTTCACGGAACTTATCAACTACACCAATTACAAGCGGTGCTTCTGGGCCAACAATGGTCAGTTCAACATTGTTCTCTTGAGCAAATGCCACAAGTGCATCAATGTCTTCTACACCAATTGCGATGTTCTCAAGCTTAGGCTCAAGCGCTGTACCTGCGTTACCAGGTGCTACAAATACCGTGTTTACTTTCGCTGACTGCGCCGCTTTAAACGCAAGAGCGTGTTCGCGACCACCACTACCAATTACTAATACGTTCATTGGACTATCCTACCTATTGAGGTTTTCTAAACTTTAATGTCATACGATCACTTTCACCAATTGCTTGGTACTTGGCGATATCTTTTTCGCCCAAGGCTAAGCGTGGTGGTAAGGTCCAAACACCTTTTTCGTGATCGGCTGTATCTAATGGATTGGCGTTAACTTCACTTACGGCTTCTAAAACAAACCCTGCTTTTTCGGCATATTCAATAACCCAGCTTTGTTTTACATAACCAGAACGCTTGGCTTTTGCGCTATCGCGGTTTTCTGGTAGGCGATGATCAACAACGCCAAGAATTCCGCCTGGTTTTAATGCGCTGTAAAATGCTTTAAAGGCTTCGTTAATGCCTTCAATGTCTTTTTGCATATACCAGTTATGTAAATTGCGAAAGGTCAGTACCATATCCGCGCTTTCGGCAGGCGCAATGTTATGGTGAGTGCCAGGATAAAATTCAGAAAGTGTAACGTTTTCATATACATCATCGCTTGCTAATTTATCTTGGAATTGATTAAGCGAGCGTTGATAGTATTTTACTTCTGAATCGGAAGGAAAATGAGCTGCGAAATACTGACCATTTTGCTGTAATACTGGCGCCAGTATTTCAGTATACCAACCGCCGCCAGGCCATACTTCAACAACGGTCATCTCTGGCTGTAGGCCAAAAAATTCCAATGTTTCTTTTGGGTGACGGTATTGATCGCGCGCTTTATTATCGTTTGAACGATTTTCAGCAGTCGCAGTTTTGGTAAGCAATGTATCGATATCGGTCGATGCACATCCAGCTAAAGTAAGCGACAGGGCAGTTACTAAGGCTTTTACTGTGAATTTCATTTTCTTCCTAGTTTTTATTTTTATTAAGCAACATTAAGTAAAATTAACAGCTTAGTGCAAGCGAGCAAAGTGCTTGCACTAATAAGTTTGCAAGTAAATATTAATGGCGGAAATGACGCATGCCAGTAAATACCATTGCCATGCCGTGCTCATCTGCAGCAGCGATAACTTCTTCATCGCGCATTGAACCACCTGGCTGAATTACCGCAGTAATACCCGCTTCAGCAGCCGCGTCGATACCGTCACGGAATGGGAAGAAAGCGTCAGATGCCATTACAGAACCTGCTACTTCTAGGTTTTCATCGGCAGCTTTAATACCTGCGATTTTTGCTGAGTAAACGCGGCTCATTTGGCCTGCGCCTACACCAATTGTCATGCCGTCTTTTGCATATACAATCGCATTTGATTTAACAAACTTAGCCACTTTCCAGCAGAACATTAAGTCTTTTAATTCTTGCTCAGTAGGCTGTTTTTTAGATACTACGCGTAGGTCGCCCATATCAACCATGCCTTGGTCACGGTCTTGTACTAAGATACCACCGTTAACACGTTTGATATCAACGCCCGTTGTTTTGTTTGACCACTGGCCACACTCAAGTAAACGTACGTTTTGTTTTGCTGACACAATTTGTGCCGCAGCATCTGATACGCTTGGTGCGATAATAACTTCAACAAACTGGCGTGACACGATTGCTTCAGCTGTATCAGCATCGAGTTCACGGTTAAATGCAATGATGCCACCAAACGCTGACGTTGGATCAGTTTTGAAAGCGCGGTCGTATGCGTCAAGTAGGTTGTCGCCAATTGACACACCACACGGGTTAGCGTGCTTAACGATTACACATGCTGGTGCGTCAAACTCTTTAACACATTCAAGTGCTGCGTCTGTGTCTGCAATGTTATTGTACGAAAGCGCTTTGCCTTGTAACTGTTTTGCCGTCGCAACTGATGCTTCTTCAATGTCGTTTTCAACATAGAATGCAGCATCTTGGTGCGAGTTTTCACCGTAACGCATATCTTGCTTTTTAGTGAATTGGAAGTTGATAGTGCGTGGGAACTTAGACTCTTCAGTTTCCGCAGCATTTTCGCTGTAATCTGGTACTTGCGTACCAAAGTAGTTCGCGATCATGCCATCGTACTGTGCAGTATGCTCAAATGCAGCAATCGCTAGGTCAAAACGTGTTTCATACGTTGTTGCGCCATTGTTAGCATTCATTTCAGCGATAACGCGGTCGTAATCGCCGGCATTTACAATAATGGTTACGTCTTTATTGTTTTTAGCCGCAGCGCGTACCATTGTTGGGCCGCCGATATCGATGTTTTCGATAGCGTCTTCAAGTGAACAGCCTTCTTTTGCAACGGTTTGTGCGAATGGGTAAAGGTTAACAACTACCATGTCGATTGCAGAAATATTATTTGCTTCCATTACACCTTCGTCAGTACCGCGACGCGCTAAAATGCCGCCGTGAATTTTTGGGTGTAATGTTTTAACACGACCATCCATGATCTCAGGGTGACCTGTGTGGTCTGAAACTTCTGTTACTGCGATGCCGTTGTCTGCAAGTAGCTTACATGTACCGCCAGTTGAAAGAAGTTCAACGCCTTTCTCAGAAAGCGCGCGAGCAAATTCTACAATACCGGTTTTGTCTGAAACGCTTAATAAAGCGCGACGAATTGGACGTAATGTATCCATGGTAGTTTTGATTACCTCAAAATTTGATTGATAGTGCGAGAAAACACTTAATTTAAACGAATATTTTAACTTACTTTTGCTTATAACTCGACGACCATTTGTCGCTTTTATAAACAAGACCTGTAGCGCTGGTCTTTACCTAAATTAAATTTGAACGTGAATTTAATTTAGTGTGTTTTTCGGGGTTAGAAAAACAAAAAAGCACCCGAGGATTCCCAAGGGTGCTTTTTATTGCACCGTAAGGTGCTAATTAGTTCATGCCGTACTTTTTAAGCTTCTTACGAAGAGTACCACGGTTGATACCTAGTAAGATTGCTGCGCGAGTTTGGTTACCGCGAGTATATGTCATTACTTCTTCAAGTAACGGCGCTTCAAGTTCTGAAAGAACTAGCTCGTAAACATCTTGTACATCTTGACCATTAAGTTGCTTTAAGTAGTTGTGCACTGCTTTTTTACAAGCGTCGCGTAATGGTTGTGGTTTCTCTTGAGACTGAACATGTGCGTTAGTAATAAATGGAGAAGTCACGTTTTGTTCGAACATCGTCTTTCTTACTCTTTGTTAATTATCTGCTAGTGTTTCAAAGTACTTTTCTAACGTATCGATTTGCTCTTGCTGAGAGTCGATAGCATTAAATACTCGCCTAAATTGACCTTCACGGTCATGAGCCTGCAAATACCATGAGACATGCTTACGCGCAATTCGCACACCCATTACATCACCATAAAATGCGTGAAGATTTACTAAGTGTTCCATAAGAATACTTTGTACCTCGTCCATTGCTGGTTCCGGTAGTAATTCTCCAGTGGTGAGATAATGGTTTATCTCCCTAAAAATCCAAGGGCGACCTTGTGCTGCACGGCCTATCATCAAAGCATCTGCGCCCGTATATTCCAAAACCTGTTTCGCTTTTTGTGGTGATGTAATATCACCGTTAGCAACCACCGGAATGGAGACTGAACTTTTAATGTCCTTAATTGTTTGATATTCAGCTTCACCCTTGTACATACAAGAGCGTGTGCGGCCATGAACCGCCAATGACTGAATACCATTTTGTTCAGCGATGCGCGCAATCTCTACACCATTTCGATTGTCAGTATCCCATCCTGTTCGGATTTTTAAGGTAACAGGTACATCTACTGCATTAACTACAGCTTTAACGATATCTGTGACCAGTTCGGGGTACTGCAAAAGGGCAGAGCCTGCGAGCTTTTTATTCACTTTTTTTGCTGGACAACCCATATTGATATCCACAATTTGTGCGCCGTTTTTGACATTAAACTGAGCAGCTTCCGCCATCAGTTGTGGGTCAGCGCCGGCAATTTGCACACTGCGAATACCAGACTCACCGGAATGATCCATGCGAGACATTGATTTTTCGGTTTTCCAAACCTTAGGATTGGATGACAACATTTCAGATACAGCAAGACCAGCTCCGAGTCGACGACAAAGCTGTCTAAACGGTCTATCTGTTACTCCTGCCATAGGAGCAACCATTAGGTTATTTTCTAACTGATAAGGGCCTATCTGCACAATAAATCTGGGTCACCAATCAAGGGGCGCTAAGTTTACGGTTTTTTTTGCAAAAATCAAAGCCTATTATTTATACAAAAGTGGTTTTTTTTTAAACTTTTGATATTGACTTTTTGTAACTGGCTATCGAGCGAAAAAAAAGGAAGATTTTTGTTAGCAAAAGTAACAAATCCTTAACTCAAATTGTGTTGAGCTAAGGATTTTAAAGGGGCGTAGCGCGATACTAGTTAGCGTTTTTTACCTGCTACACGCATCCACTCGCCATCTTGTTGGCTTGTTTCAAGCTCGGCATATTGACGATAAATATCTTCAACAGACGTAACTTGTTCTTCAAGAATACCCGACAACGCAAACTCGCCACCAGATTTAAGTAAGCCTAAAATAACTTGATGTAATTCACGTAAAGGTTGCGCAAGAATATTGGCAACTAAAATATCGGCTTCAAATTCAGGCTGATCTTCAGGAAGGTAGACTTCTAGTTGGTCGGCCACGCCATTACGCTCGGCGTTATCGCGGCTCGCTTCTAATGCTTGTGGGTCAATATCGATACCAATAACGCGTTTTGCACCAAGCTTAAGCGCGGCAATACCTAAAATACCTGAACCACAGCCAAAATCGACAACCGTTTTGCCGATTAAATCTAAACTGTCTAGCCAGCGTAAACACAGCGCTGTAGTGTTATGTGTGCCAGTACCAAAAGCAAGGCCTGGGTCAAGTAATACATTCACTGCACTTGGGTCAGGAATATCGCGCCAGCTTGGACAGATCCAAAGGCGTTCGCCAAATTGAATTGGGTGGAAATTATCCATCCATTCACGTTCCCAGTCTTTGTCTTCAAGTTGCTCTACTTTACAAACAAAGTTTTCTTGTAATATTGGCATTTGCGCAAGGTGTTCGGTAATTGCTTGCATATCAACACTGGCATCGAATAAGCCAATTACTGTTGTGTCAGCCCAAAGGGTTACCTCACCCAGTTTAGGTTCGTAAATTGGGGTGTCTTTTGCGTCGACAAAGGTCACCGAAGGACAGCCAAGTTCCATTAGCTCATCGCTGATGATTTCGGCATTTTCTTTGGTGCTATTAATGCGGATTTGTACCCACGCCATAATTTTTATCCTGTAAGAAAAAAGGCCGCAATGAGCGGCCTTTTAGTTTAACTGTCTACTTAGCCTTTAAAGTCTAAGAAGCTTTTCAGTAAGTCTGAACGAGAAGGGTGGCGAAGCTTGCGAAGTGCTTTCGCTTCGATTTGACGAATACGCTCACGGGTTACGTCAAACTGCTTACCTACTTCTTCTAATGTATGGTCAGTATTCATATCGATACCGAAACGCATACGCAGTACTTTTGCTTCACGCGCTGTTAAGCCAGCTAGTACATCATGTGTTGCATTTTTGAGGCTTTCCATTGTTGCTGAATCAACCGGTGATTCAATGGTGCTATCCTCAATAAAATCACCTAAGTGCGAATCTTCATCATCACCGATTGGTGTTTCCATTGAGATTGGCTCTTTTGCAATTTTCAGTACTTTACGGATCTTGTCTTCCGGCATTACCATGCGTTCAGCAAGTTCTTCTGGCGACGGCTCGCGACCCATTTCCTGTAACATTTGACGTGAAATACGATTTAGTTTGTTAATCGTTTCAATCATATGTACTGGAATACGGATAGTACGCGCTTGGTCTGCAATTGAACGTGTAATTGCCTGACGGATCCACCATGTTGCATAAGTTGAGAACTTATAACCACGGCGGTATTCAAACTTATCAACCGCTTTCATTAGACCAATGTTACCTTCCTGGATTAGATCAAGGAATTGTAAGCCACGGTTGGTGTATTTTTTCGCAATTGAAATTACAAGACGTAAGTTCGCTTCAACCATTTCTTTCTTCGCGCGGCGTGCTTTTGCTTCACCGATTGACATGCGACGGTTGATGTCTTTGATACGCTCTAGGTTTAGGCCTGTGCTTTCTTCCATTTGGCGTAGTTTGTTAATACAACGCTCAACTTCAAACTTCACTTCTGCAAGTTTGTTTGAGTATAGTTCGCCAGATGCGATTTCACGGTCTAACCATGCCGAATCCGTTTCGTTATTTGCGAAGTTTTTAACGAAGGTTTTCTTTGGCATTTTAGCAATTTGAACAACTTGCTTCATGATGATGCGTTCTTGAACGCGAATACGGTCCATCATGTCGCGCATGTTTTTAACCATGCGGTCAAATTGCTTAGGCATTAGTTTAAAGGTACGGAAATGCTCACCGATTTCAGCGATAATAGCTACTGCATCTGGGTGAGAGCGACCTTTCTCTTCAAAAATACCACGTGCTTGATTATAAAGGTTACGTAGCTTTTCAAAGTTTTCTGCAGCTTCTTCAGGGCATGGGCCTGTATCTGCTTCTTCCTCATCATCGTCATCATCACTTTCAAGATCTGAATCTTCATCATCCAATTCTTCTTCAGAAAGTTCTGAACCAATGTGCGTTGCAGAGATCATTGTTTCGTCTGCGTCAGGATCGTAGAAACCGCTGATAATATCGCTTAAGCGTACGTCTTCAGCAAGGTAGTTATCCCATTGCTCAAGTAAGTAATTAATTGCTTCAGGGTACTCTGCAACAGAAACCTGTACTTGGTTGATACCGTCTTCGATACGCTTAGCGATGTCGATTTCGCCTTCACGTGTTAGAAGCTCTACAGTACCCATTTCACGCATGTACATGCGTACCGGATCTGTCGTACGACCGATTTCTTTCTCTACCGTAGCAAGCGCTGCCGCTGCCGCTTCTGCAGCATCTTCATCGGTAGTTGTTTCTTGCATCATAAGTTCATCGGCATCAGGTGCATTTTCTACTACCTGGATACCCATGTCGTTGATCATGCCGATGATGTCTTCAACTTGTTCCGAATCTATGATGTCTTGTGGAAGGTGGTCGTTAACTTCGGCAAATGTAAGGTAACCTTGCTCTTTACCTTTTTGAATGAGGAGTTTTAGCTGTGACTGAGGAGTTTGCTCCATAGAGGTATTCTCTTCCACTCTGATAAGTTGATACAACGGGCGTCTTAAACAACTTGATACAAGACGCAGTGAATAGGGCAGTATAACACGAAAGGTTGAATTTGGCTAGCTGTTATCTGCCTTTTAATGCAAGTGTGAGCATTGAATATTCTTGCTTTTCAGCTTTACTCAACCCCTGCGTTTTCTCTTTTATTAATAGGGACTCTAGGCGCAAATTTAAACACTGATCTTCAATAAAATTAAAAGTACTTTGAAATTCGCTGGTTAACGAATCTTGATTTACTTGATGTTGCCACGCGGCAAGTTTCGCCAATGGCGCATATTCAGGACTTTCTCTAAATTGCTCAAGCAATTGTGCTGTGGTGTTGGTTTTATCTAAGGCGAGTTTTTGTAATTGAATAAAAAGCTTGATACCCGGCACATCCATCTGCGCTAATTCTGGCTGGAATGGCACTTCACTGGCAAGCTCTGGATGCTGTAATAGCAAACCAATTGCACGTCGCATTGGTGTTATTTTAAATTTTTTAGCAAGACCTTGTTGCTGCTTTGGTGTGTTGATTTTCTTTTGTAGCTGGGCACGGGTGCGGCCAATTAAGCGCGCTAATTTATCGAGTAAATTATCCTGATAGTAGTCGCTCGGGACCTTTTCAATCAGAGGCAACGCCTGCTGTAATAGCTTTGATTTGCCTGCGTCTGTAGTCAGGTTAATTTCCTGTGCAAGTCTATCAAACAAGTATACCGAGAAATCAGTGGCATCGTCGTAACGTAATTCAAAGGCTTCACGACCTTCTTTTTGTACCAATGAGTCAGGGTCTTCACCATCAGGTAAAAATACAAACTCGAGTGATTTACCATGATTTAAATAGGGTAGCGCATTTTCCAGTGCTCGCCACGCAGCATCGCGCCCAGCACGGTCACCATCGTAACAACAAATAATGCGGTCGGTGGTTCTAAATAGGGTGTGAATATGCTCAGGTGTGGTTGCTGTACCAAGTGCCGCCACGGCATAGTTAATGCCTTTTTCAGCAAGCGCAACCACGTCCATATACCCTTCAACTACCAGTATTTGTTCGAGCTTTTTGTTAGCGTGCTTGGCTTCATACAAGCCGTAAAGTTCAAAGCCTTTATGAAAAATTCGGGTTTCTGGTGAGTTTAAATATTTCGGACCATTGTCGTCGCTATTCATGATGCGTCCACCAAAGGCGATAACGCGTCCGCGTTTATCGCGAATTGGAAACATCAAGCGGTCGCGGAAGAAATCAAATTGGCGGCCTGCCGACTTTTCACTGGCAAGTTTTAGTTCGAGTAATTGTTTTTTGCTATCTTGGTTCTTCGCGAATGTTTTACATACGCTATCCCATTCACTGGGGGCGTAACCAATCATAAATTGTTTAGCAGTTTCGCCACTGAGCCCACGCCCTTTGAGATATTCGATTACTTGAGGTGAATTTGCATGGTGCTTTAATTGATGTTGGTAGAACTTTGCAACATGCATCATTAATTCATAGTCTGAGCGTTTTTGCTCAGTACTGACTTGTGGCCCTTGATTTGTGGCATTCTCACGAGGCACATCCAAATTGAGTAAACTCGCGAGCTCTTCTATGGCGTCAACAAACTCGAGCTTTTCATATTCCATCATAAATGAAATGGCATTGCCGTGGGCGCCACAACCAAAGCAGTGATAAAACTGCTTATCTTGCGATACCGTAAACGACGGCGATTTTTCATTATGAAACGGACAACATGCCTGATAATCCTTACCTGCTTTTTTAAGGCCTACTTTGCCATCAATAAGATCGACAATGTCGGTTCTGGCTAATAGGTCATCAATAAAGCTACGAGGAATTTTTCCGGCCATGGTATATCGTTATTCGCGTATGTTGATTGAGAGTAGGGGGCTAGCATACCCAAAAATGAAAAATGACGCTAGACGTTATCATCTTTCAGAAATGAAGAAACCGAGCAAAAGCTCGGTTTCTAAAGCTGTTAAGGCCAGCAGTTATTGACTTGAGAAAGTCAGCCTTTAAAACTCTGAGTTAAGCGCTAAGCTTTTGCTTAATTAAACCTGAAAGTTTGCCCATATCTGCGCGACCTTCAGCTTTAGCTTTAAGCAAGCCCATTACTTTACCCATATCTTGCATGCCAGAAGCACCGCTTGACGCGATACATTCATCAATTAAAGTAAGAATTTCTTCATCAGTAAGCGGTTTTGGTAAAAACGCTTCAAGTACTTTAATCTCATTAGCTTCAACTTCAGCTAAGTCCTCGCGGCCGGCGTCGCGATACTGAGATTCAGAATCTTTACGCTGCTTTACAAGTTTCACTAGAATAGACGTGATTTCAGCGTCACCTAGCGTAACTTGCTCATCGATTTCTTTTTGCTTAATAGCTGCTAAAACCATGCGAATTGCACCAAGACGAACTTTGTCTTTAGCGCGCATTGCATCTTTTTGTGCATCTTTAAGTTGTGCTAAAAGGCTCATCTACAAGACCTAATCTAGATTAGTAAAGTTTTACGCGACGAGCGTTTTCGCGAGAAAGCTTCTTCATGTGACGCTTTACCGCAGCTGCTTTTTTGCGCTTACGCTCAGCTGTTGGCTTTTCATAGTGCTCGCGACGACGAACTTCTGAAAGGATACCTGCTTTTTCACATGAACGCTTAAAACGGCGAAGAGCAACGTCAAACGGCTCGTTTTCTCTAACTTTAATAACTGGCATTAAAAAATCACCTACTTAGTAATATGTTTCTACTTAAATGAGTTTTATTAGCTAAAACTTTAGCTAGTGCCACTCACCTCGGTTAAGATTTAACCGACTAGTTCAAAAATGGTGCGGCATTGTAATCTGAAGCACCACGCAATGTAAAGAATAATTATACCAAAGATGGTAAAAAGCTGACAAAAAATATTAAAGCTTGTAAAATCGCCGCCTTAACTTAATTGAGCGTGCTTTGATTGGGTATTTAATTGTTATTTTAGGAGAGAAACTTGCGTATTTTGGGTATTGAATCGTCTTGTGATGAGACGGGAATCGCGATTTATGACGATGAACAAGGCTTGCTGGCTCATCAGTTGTATTCTCAAGTGAAAGTGCATGCGGATTATGGTGGTGTTGTACCAGAACTGGCATCGCGTGATCACGTACGTAAGACTATTCCTTTAATTGAGGCTGCATTTAAACAAGCTGGTTGTGGACCCGAAGATTTAGATGGCGTTGCGTATACTGCAGGACCTGGTTTGGTAGGTGCGTTATTAGTTGGTTCATCAATTGGCCGCTCGCTTGCTTATGGGTGGGATGTGCCCGCTGTAGCAGTGCATCATATGGAAGGGCATTTACTTGCACCTATGCTTGATGAAGATGTACCAGAATTTCCATTTATTGCGCTACTTGTATCTGGTGGCCACAGCATGATTGTAAAAGTTGACGGTATCGGTCAATACACGATTCTTGGTGAGTCAATTGATGATGCTGCAGGTGAAGCGTTTGATAAAACGGCTAAACTATTAGGCCTTGATTACCCTGGTGGCCCATTGCTTGCCAAGCTTGCAGAAAAAGGTGAACCAGAAGTATATCGTTTTCCCCGTCCAATGACCGATAGACCGGGCCTTGATATGAGTTTTAGCGGGTTAAAAACCTTCGCTGCAAATACCATTAATAAAGAAAAAGACGAAGATGGCAATATTTCTGAGCAAGTGAAGGCCAATATCGCCCATGCTTTTCAAACGGCAGTAATTGATACCTTAGTAATTAAATGTAAACGTGCTCTGAAAGAATACGGCATTAAGCGTTTAGTGATTGCCGGCGGCGTGAGTGCTAACGTTTATTTACGTGAAACACTAGAGAAAGTGATGACAGGTATGCAAGGCCGTGTTTATTACCCGCGCACTGAGTTTTGTACAGACAATGGTGCAATGATTGCTTACGCGGGCATGCAACGCTTGAAAGCAAAGCAGTATGCGCCACTTGATATGCGCGCTAAGCCACGTTGGCCGCTTGATGAGTTGGAATCAATTTAATTTTTCGAATTAACCGCTGCTGCAGTTAGCGTTTATCAAATAAAAAAGCCGAGATTACTCGGCTTTTTTTGATTTCACTTTTGGCTCAGTGCCTTTAAGCAAGCGCACAACGTTAGCTCGATGGCGAAATACAATCAGCGCTGCCAGCATAGTTACAGGCAAGACATAAAGCGGTTTTATAAACCACGTAAATAAAGGCGCTAAACTTACGGTAATGATAGCGGCCAAAGAAGAGTACCCAGTCAACCAAATTAAACCAAGCCAGGTTAAAATTAATAAGCCAGCCAAGGTAAAACCAATGGGCAGTAAGCTACCAAACGCGGTTGCCACCGCTTTACCCCCTTTAAAGCCAAAAAAAATCGGGTAAATGTGCCCAAGACATGCAGCAATTGCAATAAAACCTAAATAAAGAGGCTCTATCTTAAGAAAGTAAGCACCATATACTGGGATTGTGCCTTTCAGCACATCAAATATCAGTACTAAGCTTGCAGGTAGTTTGCCACCAATGCGATAAACATTGGTTGCGCCTGGGTTATTAGAACCGGTTGTTCTGGGATCAGGTAAGCGAAACAGCTTACAGATGAGCACTGCCGAAGAAATTGAGCCAAACAGATAGGCAAAGACAATCATTAAGCTTGCTAACACAGCGTTCCTTATTTTTTCTTTAGCAAATATAGGCTATTATCTGCCGCTGATTCTTTTTAGCGGATTTACCCATAAGAGTACCTATTTTTTTCTCTAATTGGTATCCGACCACAGTATAATCGGGGTGAATACGGGTGCAAGATAAGGTTTTTATTAGTCAATTACAGGTTAATACCATTATTGGCGTGTTTGATTTTGAAAAACAAGCGAAACAACCTTTGTTTTTTGATGTTGAAATGCTGACAAATTTTGCCCAAGCTGCGAAGTCTGACAATGTTAATGATGTGGTTGATTATGCCAAAGTGTCAGCACGTATTATTGCTCATTGTGAAGCAACACAAGTTGAGCTATTAGAGACGCTGGCTGAGCAATTGGCGACGATTATCTTAAGTGAATTTGCTGTATCGCAAGTGACATTGCGAATCTCGAAGCCCCAAGCTGTAATTGAAGCGCAAACCGTGGGTATAGAAATTACACGTAAAAAGCAAAGCTAATGGCACAGATTTTTATCAGTATTGGCTCTAATATCAATAAAGAGCATTACATTAAAGCTGCTTTAGCTATTTTACCTCAACATTTTGATAATGTTATTTACTCAAGTATTTTTGAGAGTGAATCGGTTGGTTTTGAAGGGAATAACTTTTATAACCTTGTGGCCGCTGCTACAACCAATTTACCGCTTGAAGAAGTATGTGCTCGCCTTAAACAAATTGAACGCGACCATGGTCGCACCCCTGCCGATAAAAAGTTTAGCCCACGTACACTCGATCTGGATTTGTTATTTTTTGACGAGGTGATCTGTGACACGCCAGCGCAATTGCCGCGTGATGAAATTACCAAAAATGCGTTTGTACTTTGGCCTCTTGCTGAAATAGCCTGTAACTTTATCCACCCTACGGTCAACCTGAGTATTGGTGAGCTGTGGCAAAATTATAATAAAAATAAGCAAAAATTGTGGAAAGTGGAGATTTAAAATAAATGGGACTGATTGAAATTGTTGTACTGGCACTTATTCAAGGGTTTACTGAATTTTTGCCAATTTCAAGTTCAGGCCACCTTATTTTACCGAGTCAATTACTTGGCTGGCAAGATCAAGGTCAGGCGTTTGATATCGCAGTACATGTCGGAACATTGTTCGCGGTACTTATTTATTTTCGTAAAGATGTGATTCAAATACTCTCTGCATGGTTTAAATCTTGCGCAGGAAAAGGTCACACAGCAGAGAGTAAACTTGGCTGGTATATTATTCTGGCAACCATTCCCGCTGGTTTAGTTGCGGGCCTTGCAAAAGATTTTATAGAAGCCAATACCCGTGGCGCAGCCGTAATAGCAATTACCACAATTATTTTTGGTTTAGCGCTTTGGTATGCCGATATCAAAGCAAAAGAACACAAGAACATTTTCGATATAAAATGGAAAGCTGCCCTGTTGATAGGTATTGCGCAGGCGGTTGCGTTAATTCCTGGTACCTCACGCTCTGGTATAACTATTACCGCCGGTTTGTTACTAGGGCTTGATAAAAAAAGTGCAGCGCGTTTTTCGTTTTTAATGTCTATTCCCGTTATTGGTGGCTTAGGGCTAGTGATGATCATCAAGCTGATTTTAGATAACACAGCGGTTGATTGGCATGCTTTGATTTTAGGTACCGTGCTGTCGTTTGTTTCAGCGTATACCTGTATTTTTCTATTCTTAAAGTTTATTGAACGAATGGGAATGTTGCCATTTGTGATTTACCGATTAATTTTAGGGTTTGCTTTGTTTGCACTTATAGGGCTTGGTTATATCAGTGCTTAAGCCAAATTCTTAAGATAAAAAATCTAAAAGGCTAAGAGTAATTCTTAGTCTTTTTGTTTTGCTTGTAACATAGCTAAGCGCTCAGTATTAGGTGCTTGTTTTTTGCTAAGATAGTAAAATTTTGTCTATATCAAAGCTTCATTTGATGAAGATAACTTGATAATTTAGTAATGATTTTGTTGTCATAATGGGTACGTTTGTTTTGCGTCTATTAGTTGTATTATTTTGCTTTTTCGTTTCACTTTACATTGACGCTACGACCGCTGCTCAAAATGATGGTATTTCGGAGGTAATAGCAACACAAGTTCAACCAACTGTATGGCAGGAGTTATCATCCTTGGTGCTGCCTGTGGGTCAACCGGTGCTCAAAAGGTCGAGCTATGTGAATTTGGATAAAGCTCTGGCTATTCAATGGCAAGCAACAAAAAATAGAGCTATAAAACGAGGATCTGTTAGGTTAACTGAAGTTACCAAAGCCGCTTTTATCGAGGTTTCACACGCCAACGACATGCCAAAGTGGAAAACCGTAAAGTCGATGCAGTATGAGCTTAACACGCTTTTTGATATTCGACATTTCTCTATGCGTCAAGGTTTGCCAACGGGGTCTATTTACCAGACTTTTCAAGATGAACATGGCGTATTATGGTTAGCGACAAATGGCGAGGGCGTTTGCCAGTATATCTCAAATTCCTTCAGGTGCTTCAAAGAATTACATGGACTTAATAACAATCGTGTATGGAAAATATCAAATGGGTTGCAGGGGGAGTTACTGTTTGCCACGGATAAAGGCGTAAGTAGTTTTGATGGTAAAAAATTTCGTAGACTTCATATTAACGGCAAACCATTTTTAGAGAAAGTGAATGATATTGCTATATTAAATAAAGCAATATTCTTTATTACTGATAGTGAAATATACCGTTATCAAAATGGTGAAATAGCTACGACCTCTAACGCTATACCTTTGACGGTATTTAATCGTTTGACTTCATTTAATGACTCAATATGGTTGGCATCAAGTAAGGGCTTATTTTCGTTATCAAATGGGCAAATTAATCTTTATGAATTTCGTGATGAAGCTTGCAATGGGAATATTACCTCGTTAACGGGTGAGAGCAACTCAGTTATTTTTGCGGTTAAAGGTCAAGGTATATGCCGCATTGATATAGAAAATAGAAGTGTAAATAAACTATTAGGAGTCACTGTCCCCAATGTGACTTCATTGTTATTTGATGAAACAAAGAGATCTCTTTGGATCGGTGATGACAGTAAAGGCGTTGTTAAAATTCAAAATAATCACGCTCTTCGTTTCAATAATCAAAATGGGATGAATGCTGACCATATTCGAGGCTTGATGAAAGATAGCCAAGGCCATATATGGGTTTCCACTTACAGCAATGGCATTAACCGTTTTAAAGAGAGTGGTTTTTCATTATTAAATAAGCGAAGCGGGCTTAGAAATGAACGTGTTAGTGCACTATCAAATATTAATGATCAACTGTGGCTAGGTCAGTACGGCGGAGGCATTCAAGTCTTATCCGATGATCAATGGTACGAACCTGAGACACCTTTGATGAATCCGTACATTCATAGCATCATGAAAGACCAAGCGGATCGAATATGGGTTGGTACACGGCAAGGTATTATAGTGCTTGGCGAGAATAGCGCGACTCATATTGGCAAAGAGCAAGGTTTAACTGCCGACATCATTCACAAAGTGCTCGAGGCTTCGGATGGTTGTATTTATATCGCGTCGTCAAAAGGTTTGTACCGGAACTGTAATAATCAACTACAAAAATTAATGCTAGAGCAAGATCAATACGTGATTAATGTGCTTGCAGATACCGCAAATCGTATTTGGTTTGTTACCAACGGTGGGGGGACACATTATCTTAATAAAGATCATGTTTATCGTTTTACTGAGGAAGATGGCTTACCAAGTGATTGGGCTTATAGTTTAGAACAAGACAGCCGCTACATTTATCTCGGAACACGAAAAGGTGTTTTTGTACTCAACGAAGAACAAGGTAAATGGCAGGGGCAACAGATTAGTACGGAAAACGGTCTCGCTAGTAGCATAGTGTTGGCACTAAAGGCATATAAGGGGTATTTATGGGTAGGCACGGAAGGGGGTAATAATCGTGTCGCTATTAATTCATTATTTAGCAGTCAAAAAACACCGAAAGTAAACACGTTTGCATACGATAATGGTTATTTGGCTGTGGATTCAACATTAAATAGTGCTGTAATAGATAACGAAAATATCTATTGGGGGTCAGCCAATGGAGTAATACATTTTAACCCAGAGCAAATCAATTTAAAGTCGCGCTTAGCGAGTCGCATTCTCGAAATTTACTCTCTCAGCGAGCAAAGAGAATATCACTACTTATCTACTATTGAAGAGCAAAATGTTGCCACTAAATTTACACCTGACACTATTCAAATAACAATAAAATATGCGCATAGCGACTGGTCTTCGCCTGAGCGTATCATGTATCAAACACGCTTGCTTGGCAGTAGCGATACATGGAGCGAGCCATCAAGGCTAAATCAAATCACTTACAACAATTTGCGCCCTGCAAATTATGAGTTTCAGGTAAGAGCAATAAATGGTGAGCAGATTGGAGACTCTGTTACTTACCGATTCGAGCTATTACCCCCATGGTGGCAAACCTGGTGGGCATATACGTTTTTTCTTTGTGCTTTAACTGTACTTATTTATTTGGTGGTGAAGTGGCAATTTGAAACATTAAGAAAGCAGCAAAGAATTAAAGACCGAGCTGAATTTTCAGAAGCATTACTTGCTCGAAAAAAACAGCTTCTCGCTGAAGTTTCGCATGAAATTAGAACACCACTAAGTGTACTTAAAATGCAAATAGAGGGCCTCGAATACAATATTGTTGATAATAATGAAAAAACATATGAGGTATTACATCGCCGCATTGGTGATATTAATACTTTAATTGCAGATATTGATCAGCTAGCAAATGCAGAACTACAAGAGCTGTCGTTAAATCTAGCAACTATGCTTGCGAAACCTTGGCTCGAAATGTGGTGCAGTGATGCACAAACACGTATCGCCCAAAGTGAAGGAATACACTTTTCCTTTAACATTAATATACCTGAGAGCACAACGCTTGATGCAGATAAAAAACGGCTTACGCAAGTACTTACTAACCTACTATCAAACAGTATTCGATATACACAAATACCTGCAAATATTGAACTAGATGCGAGTATTAAAAAAGGGAACCTTGTTATTACATTGTCAGATAGTTCACCGGGTGTATCTGATAGTGAGCTAACAACAATTTTTAAGCGGATGTATCAATGTGAAAATAACAAGTCTTTGTACAAAGGTGGTACAGGACTTGGCTTAGCCATTTGCCAAGATTTAATCGCCCGCCATCAAGGTGAAATATTTGCTGAGCATAGTGTACTGGGCGGTGTAAAAGTCACTATTGAGTTACAGGTAAGCGACTAATTATTTTATCGCTTACCTTTAAGGCTTTAGCGTATATTATTCAAATATACCACTTACGGCATCTTGCCTAGCTTGCGATAGCTGTTGTTTTATTTCAGCGCCTTTAAAACCTTGTTTGATGATGGCTTGTACATCGATAGCAATTGCTTTTGTTGCCGCATTTTGTAGTTTGCGAGCTAAAGCTGCGTGTTCTTCTCCTAGCAAGGCAAAGGTTTCAATAAATAAGTTTAACCGCTCGGGGCGTCGCCAAACATCTGCTTGATTAAAGAGTGCCAGTACCTGCTCTACTGATGCTTGGCTGTGCGTAAAAATAGGCGCAAAGGTGGTAAATAGGCTCAGTGCATCAACATAGGCATTGGGTAAGCGCAAACGCTCAGAAAGTGTTTTGACCTCAGTTGGCTGAATCTCTTTTAGCCATAAACAAAAGGCGATAATGAGTTGGTTTTCGCCAGCTACTCTCGTTAACAAAGCTGCGAGCTCTTGGCTGTAATCCGGTGACCAATGGTTTGCCAATGGCGGTAAAATAATTGGTAGCGCGTTTATTTCTGAAAGCACATCGGTAAATACATTGATTGCGCCATCGGCAAGGGATTTTTCAATTTCCAGCCAAATTCGCTCTTTGGTTAGGG